>PKXT01000061.1 GCA_003133505.1 Acidobacteriota bacterium | reverse complement strand
GCGCGCGGAACGAACTCCCGGAGAACCTGCCAGTGCTGGCACCACCAAACCCGAATCATCGGCGAATATGAGCCCATTGGCGAGACGGCTGTAGTGAATTGCCTTCCCTGCTGCATTTTCGGCAAAACTTTGCCCCGTCTCGTCAAACGCCGGCAGCCGGTCAAAATGCGGGAGTAGCTCCATGTGAATTGCATCGCCGATAGCCAGTTCGCGGTATTCGCGTAACTTCTCCGCGTTCGATGACGCGAGAAAAATGCTATGCGGCGCGGCCACGGAAATTCATGNNAAATTCTTCGCCTGAAAATTCCCGCCCCTCGGCCGATGCCTGGACTTCCACAAAACTTCCGCGGCCAGTCATCACCACATTCATGTCCACCTGTGCGCGCGAATCTTCGTCATAGGCCAAATCCAGCAGCGGCGAATCGTCCACCAAGCCAACGCTCGTGGCGGCCACGCTATCCCACAACGGGACGCTTCGCAAAATACCGGCGGCAACCATCCGCTGCAGGGCCAGCGCCATGGCCACAAATGCTCCCGTGATTGACGCGGTTCGCGTTCCTCCATCGGCCTCAATCACATCGCAATCCACCCACAGCGTACGCTCGCCCAATGCTTTCAGATCCGCAACGGCGCGCAGGCTGCGGCCAATCAGCCGCTGAATCTCCAGCGTCCGGCCGGACTGCCGTCCGCGAGTGGCTTCGCGCGGCGTCCGGTCGTCGGTAGCGCGAGGCAGCATTCCATACTCACAAGTAATCCAGCCTTTGCCCGTACCACGCATGAAACCCGGCACTTTGTCTTCCACCGTAACCGTGGCAATTACGCGTGTATGGCCGGCCTCGATCAACACGCTGCCTTCGGCGGTGGGAATGAAATCCGGCGTCAGCTTCACTGGCCGCAAGTCACCAGCTTCCCGGGAATCGGAACGTCGCACTTATGCCTCCGTTTAAAAAAATTCGAGTTCAGCTTGACGGGCGGGACATCGGGTGTCAATGCGATATCAACCATATGAACGTACCACAATGCGGTGTTACCGGGAGGGTGCGACTGGATCAGGGGGCGGGGCGGCGGTAGCTGGAACGTCGAAAAATCCTGTCAGGTCCACGTGACCTGCCAATGTCTCGGCGGCCTGCCCATGAATCAAAATCTTCAGGCGGCGCAATGACGATACGTTAGCCGCCAGCGTACGCAGAATGGAATCCACGGCCAGCGATTCGCTTAGAATTCCCGAAGGTATTTCAGTCGGGATGTTGTCGGAAAAATCGGCGATACCTGTACCATCGGGAAGCAGATAAAAAGCCAGCAGTGCCACATCCAGCGGAAGGGTATGCTGGGCCGAGGTGGGAGGGCTCTCAATTAGTTCGCGAATGAGCTGGCGCGAGCGTTGTGTCGGATCCCCCGAAAGCGGGAGTTGCACGGTTACCGGATCAAGCTGTCCCGCCACGTCGGGAGACGCCCAGTAGATCTGCGCAGGCGACACCGCATCCGTAGGGGTGGTTATCGGAGGAACGATTACATCCGTGCGTGCACGTTCCTCCGTCGCCTCAGTTTCTCTCAATCCCGAGACGCGCTCGCGCAGCACGTAAAAATAAAATACGCCGGCGATTACGCTGGCAAAGAGAAGCACCATTACTACGTTATTTGATCGGCGCGTCATTTAACGTCCAACGCCCACAGAGCTACGCCCAAACCCGGAAATACCTCGGGCAATCGATGCAGCAACAACCGGAATCATTTTCCGAACCGACTGCACATCGGCTACCTCCACACTGGAAATCTCCACGGCCACAGCCGGCACCGTCACGGAACGCAAATCCCGAACGCGAACAGCAGTGGATAGCTCCGGGGACTGCGAAAACTTCTGCGAAAGCTCCACCTGGATCAAGTCACCCAGCTTTCGGCTGTCGGCGACAAACGCCTGCTGCGCCCGATNNGGCAAACCTTGCCCTGGCGATCCAGACTGCCTGTAATTCCCACCCGAAGCCGAACTGTTGTCTTCCGTGTTTGCCGCCGCGGCTTGCTCCGCGGTCACCGCGGGATAAACGTAAGTACGCACCGTGCCGGGAGAACCGGTGGAAGACACATGCAGGCTGATAAAAATCGCGCCGTGATGAGCGTTAGCGATCCCCGCACGTTCGTCAAACGAAGGATCTTGATCGCCCTCTCGCGTCAGTAAAACGCGGAAGCCCTCCCGCTCGCACTCCGTGCGCAATGCATCGGCCAGCATGAGGGTCAGGTCCTTTTCCAGCAAGCCCGAGGTACCGCGTGCACCCGCGTCGGCTCCGCCATGCGCGGGGTCAATGACTATCGTGGGGAGAGTTTCATGCACGACGGTAGAAACATTCTGTTGCGGTACCGACGGGGATTGCACAGACGATGACCCCGGCAGTTGACCTGCCGAAACAGGTGAAGCCGGGGAAGAAGGCGGCGGAGATTGCACCTCACCCGACAAAGATGTAGCGGGCAATCTGAAGTTGCGTGCCGCCAGCGAATGCTTTATGGGCGCGGAAAGTGTTGCGAAGGGGTGGATTGGTAGTACTGAGATGCCTCCTAGAATCAGGAGCAATCGCACGATCGCAGAAAGCGAACCTCTCACCCCGTCGAGGATATCAAATTGCGGCTTGGGAATCGCCGGCAAAGGAAAAGAATGCAGAACTAATTGAGGGCGCAAAAACCTTAGCGGGGCTGAGGTTCTCAACAATCCTCTCAACANNCCCTCAAACAGCAGTTCCTTGGCGCGCTGTGTGGCCTTCACCACCGCTTTGATTAGTGTCACCCGCAGCTTGCCCTCTTCGAGTTCCATAATCCCGTCAATCGTACAGCCGGCTGGAGTGGTCACAGCGTCTTTCAGCAATGCGGGATGGTCGCCTGTTTCCAGCACCACCCGAGCGGCTCCCATTACCATCTGCGCGGCCAACAACGTGGCAATATCACGCGGCAATCCCACCTTTACGCCACCCTCAGCAAACGATTCCAAAATAATGTAAGCAAAGGCAGGTCCACTGGCGGAAAGTCCGGTTACGGCATCCATGTGCTTTTCGTCCACTACCACTGTTTTACCCACGGCGTTGAATAAAGCGCATGCAATTTCCAAATCCTGGGGTCCCGCAAACCGGCCGCGGCAAATTCCGGTCATGCCACTTCCAACGGAACAGGGTGTGTTGGGCATTGCGCGAACCACGGGAATTTCACCTCCAAGCTCGCGCTCGATAAATTCCGTGGGAACAGAAGCCGCGATGGAGACAATCAGCTTCTTCGGGGTGACCACGCCGCGAATTTCCCGCAATACCTGCGCCACCACTTGCGGCTTTACACCCAGCAAAATTACGTCCCCATCTCTGGCAGCGGCAACGTTGTCGGTGGTCACCGGCAAACCCCAACTGGATGACAATCGCCCGGCCTTTTCCGGGTGGGCAACAGTGGCTACCGCCTGACCGGACGCAAGGAGGCATTTGTCCATCAGTGCTTTTAGTAAGATTCCGCCCATTTTGCCGGCACCTAGGACAGCTATGCGCTTGCCAGTGAGAGTTAAACTCTCGGGTTCGGCGGAATGCTCAAATTTCCTGGTAGACGTCATTTTTCTCTCCGAGCGGATCTGTCGCCGCTTAAGGCCACCGCCTCATGGCGTGCACCTCGCATTACTTCCAGAGCGTGGGGCAACAGTTCCGCCGCAATCCGAAAAGATTCCACAGCCCCCGCGGGACTGCCGGGCAAATTTATAATTAGACTCTGCCCACGTTGGGCAACGATGCCGCGAGACAGCACCGCTCGCGGATTCTTCCGGTAACCTTCCGCGCGCATCAACTCGCCGAGCCCCGGCACAACCCGCTGGGCGATCGAGAGGGTAGCTTCCGGGGTCACATCACGCGGTCCCAAACCCGTGCCACCAATGGTAAAAATTACATCCGCGCCTTCCGCATCGCAAATGCTTATGATTCGCGAAGTAATATTGGTCGCGTCGTCCGGCACTACTTCCGCGAATGCAATAAGCCATCCGCGCGCCTCACACTCACAGCGCAGCGCCGGCCCGGAGCTATCATTCATCCGTCCCGCGGCTACAGAATCGCTGATAGTGAGAATGGCCACTCGCATCACTGATTACACTCCGCAAAGCTGCGTTGTTATCGTTGCTTCCTCCTACTGCTTTTGGCAGCGCGAAGGAAATGACCGCGCTGCCCGCCGCTCTTCTCTTCGAGGTACACTTCGGTAATTTCCATGTAGCGATCCGCCGACTTGCACATATCGTAAATCGTCAAGGCCGCGATGGTCACCGCCGTCAGCGCTTCCATTTCCACGCCAGTAGAGCTCGTGGTGGTTACTTCCGAGCGCAATTCGATTCCCTTGGGCCGGATACTCGCCCTCACGTTAACGTGGGTCAGCAAAAGTGGGTGGCATAAAGGAATAAGGTCAGATGTGCCTTTAGCTCCCATGATCCCGGCGATTCGTGCGATCTCCAGAGGATCGCCCTTGGGATTCGCAGAACTTCGAATCAGGCGGAGAGCCTCTCCGGAGGCTCGCACAAACGCATGAGCGCGGGCCACACGCAGCGTCTCCGGTTTCTTGCTCACATCCACCATGCGGACGCTTCCGGCCCTGTCGTAATGGGTGAGTCTGGCCATTTAAATTGCGCCGCGCCGCGGCAACACCTTAACCCATTCCCCGGCGGCCAGGCGCGGCTGGCCTTGCGGGACATAGAGAAAGCAGTTCGCGAGTGTAAGCGCCACAATGTCGCCGGACCCGTGCCAGGGAATTTCCTTCACCATAGGTTCGTCATTGTCCCACGAGAGCTTCGCGGGCAGAAAGTGCGCCAGCGCCGGATTATGTTCCGTAGCAGCCGCCATCTTTGCGCCAAGCAGCGCCAGCGGTCGCGGGGCGGCGCCGTTGAGAATATCCAGGGCAGGCGTGACCAGGAGCTCGAAAGTCACCATCGTGGAGAGTGGGTTTCCCGGCAAACCAAATACCGGCTTTCCCTGACAGTATCCAAAGACCGCCGGCCGCCCGGGACGAATCGCAACCGCGTCAAAGAAAAACTCTGCGCCCAACTCGGCGAGGACTTCCTCAACCAGATCATATTTGCCCATGGAGACGCCACCGCTTAAGACGAGGACATCTTCCGCCAATCCGCGCTCCATTGCCTTACGCAGAATTGCGTGATCGTCGGATACATTACCCAGGGCGACAGGTCCCGCGCCAGCAAGTGTCGCCAAATAAGCCAGAGAAAGGGAATTGCTATTGCGAATCTGGAAAAGGGCAGGAGTTTCATAGTGTGCCACCACTTCGTCGCCGGTGGAAAGAATCGCCAGTCGGGGAAGCGAGTGCACGCTTAATGGGGTCTTTCCAACCTGCGCCGCCAGCGCCAGTTCGGCATAACCCAAGCGCGCGCCAGGCAATAGCAGGAGTTGCCCTTCCCGCGCCTCGCCGCCACGACGAACAATGTTTTCACCGAGGGCTGCGCTTCGTCCAATAACGATAGAACTGCCATTGACTTGCGCATACTCGCGCATTACCACGGCATCCGCGCCCTCTGGAACAGGCGCGCCCGTCATAATGGCTACGCATTCGCCAGGGCGCAACGCTCGGTCAAAGGATTGTCCGGCGCGAACTTCACCAGCAAGTCGCAGGTCTTGCCCGCCATCCTCGCGAGCTAAATCGGCGCTACAGAGCGCGTATCCATCTCGCGTTGAGCGATTGAAGGGAGGATAGGGTCTGTCGGCGAGGATCTCTTCCGCGAGCACTCGGCCCAGGGCGTCTTCAAGTCCGACTGATTCCGTTTCGGTCGGTTTCGACCTCGACTGTACCGTTTCGCNNATGCGTTACAGCCAGGACGCGAGCTTGGTGCCCTGGAGCAGAATTGTGGCATCGCGCTCCGGGCCGGTGGAAATCATCCCAATTTCCATCTCCAAGGCATCGGAAATAAACTTCATGTAGTCACGAGCGGCTTCTGGCAACTCCCCGGCATCCGCGATCCCTTCCGTGCTGGAAAGCCATCCGCGGAATTTGCGGTACTCGGGCGTGATCTCCGCCAACGTTTCCACGTCGGGAGGCATTTCCGTAAGCTTCGTGCCCTTGTAACGATACCCGACGCAGACTTGAATTTCCGGCTGGGCGTCGAACACATCCAGCTTGGTGACAACCAAGGAATCCATGCCGTTGACCAACTTCGCGTAACGCAATACTTCCAGATCCAACCACCCGCACCGCCGCGGACGTCCAGTAACAGCGCCGTATTCGCGGCCACGGTCGCGCAGACCCTTGGCTTCAAGGTCCGGCATTTCGGTCGGAAAAGGCCCACTGCCCACGCGTGTTGTATATGCCTTGGTCACTCCCACCACTCCGCTTACTCGCGTTGGCCCAATACCCAGCCCCGTCGCCGCACCCCCCGCCGTAGCGCTGGACGAGGTAACGAACGGATAGGTGCCGTGATCCAAATCCAGCATCGTTCCCTGTGCGCCCTNNCCCTCAAACAGAATGCTCTGACCAGCCTCAAGTGCGCGATCCAGCATGGCGGCCACGTCAGTGACGAACCCCTTGATACGCTCGGCTAGCCGGAGGTATTCGTCTTCAATTCTTGCGCTATCCAATGTCAAGCCATAAACGGTTGATGCCCATCTTCCTTTTTCCGCCACCACACTCTTCAAGCGCTCGCGAAATCGCTCAGGGTGCAACAAATCACACACGCGAATTCCCCGCCGCGACGCCTTGTCCTGATAGGCGGGACCAATGCCCCGGCACGTCGTGCCAATCTTGGACGCGCCAAGCGCCGCTTCCGCAGCCTGCTCCATTTCTCGATGATAGGGAAAAATTAAATGAGCGCGGTTGCTGAGGAACAGGCGGTCGCGAACTTCGATTTCGCCTTTTTGCAGATTCTCGATTTCCGCCACCAGAGCCGCGGGATCGATCACGGCACCGGCCCCTATAACAGCCTTCTTGCCTGGCCGAAGGATTCCGCACGGAATGAGCTGCAGGATGAAACGGTGGCCGCCGGTGATGACCGTGTGTCCAGCATTGTGCCCGCCGGCATATCGCGCAATCACGTCGAACGAGCCCGCTAGATAATCTACAACTTTGCCTTNNCCAGGAGGTCGGTGAGCTTGCCTTTGCCCTCATCACCCCACTGGGCTCCTACCACGGCAATCGCTTTCATTCGACCTCGTTCGGTTCCACGGAATGGCACGGTTTCATACCCAACACCGGGGGAAAATTATGTTGTTGGAAGGTATCACAGCGACTGCCAGTACTTGAGTCTATGCCGCACGACGGCACAATGGCAAGCGGTATTCAAAGCAAACGGGAATTTGCGATTGGACCGCAGAGAAGAAAATAGAGATGGATTTTACCGGCTTCGCCGCCAGCCTTGCTCGAAAAAAATCTACGGTAATTTTGAAACCCCGATCACCCAAGATGCCGCTGGAGCACTTTTTCGATTTGTTCCTTGGGGAGCGCGCCCACCATCTGATCCACAAGTTGGCCGCCCTTGAAGACAAGCAGCGCCGGTATCCCTCGGATGTTGAATTTGCCGGACGCGGACATATTCTCGTCCACGTTTAACTTTACGACCTTAAGCTTGCCTGAATTTTCCGTGGCAATCTGGTCTATCGTCGGCGCCAGCATACGGCAGGGACCACACCATTCGGCCCAGAAATCCACCAGCACCGGTTGCGTGCGGCTTGCGTCAATCACTTCGACCTGAAAATTCGCATCAGTTACGGCTGCAACATTCGACATGTGATCCCTCTATTTTTCTTATTTCCGACAATTACATCGCGCCGGCGCAATGCCACCAAATCGCCGAGTTATCCCGCGCACCTATTTAGATGCTGGGGCAGTTCGCGCGACTCTCAAGTNNCCATACAGTTTGGCATAAGCCGCGGCGGATGCCTTCCATGAAAAATCCTTGCCCATTCCCCGCATTTGAAGCGACTTCCACGCCTTTTTGTCCCTAAATACGGTCAGAGCCTGGCGCAGGCATTCCAGCAAGGCCGCCCCCTTGTAATCCTGGAACTTGAATCCGGTTCCCTTCCCTGTCTTGGGGTCATAGTTATCAATCGTGTCCTCAAGACCTCCGGTGGCTCGGACGACAGGCACTGTTCCGTATNNTTGACGGCATCAGAAACATATCAGCGCCCGCCTCGATCTTATGGGCCAGCCCGTCATCATAGGCAATTTTAACGGCCACGCGATCGGACGCATGCGCGGCCAGCGTGCGGAATAAATCTTCATACTTCGGATCTCCGGTGCCCAGCGCCACGATGGCAATGTCTTCCTTCAACATTTCGTCCGCAGTCTCGGCCAGCAAATCGAAACCCTTCTGGTCCGTGAAGCGCGAAACGATTCCTATTATCGGGCGCTGCAAATTTTCTGCTGGCAAACCCATGGATTGCAGGAGATCCTTCTTGCACGCTTGCTTGCCCGTCAGCGACCGCGCTGTAAATTTCGCGGCGATTTTCGTATCCACCTTCGGATCCCATACGCTGTAATCCACTCCGTTCAAAATACCGACGACGCGATCTCCACGATGCCGGATGACACCTTCGAGACCGCATCCATATCGCAGCGTCTGAATCTCTTCCGCGTACTTGCGGCTCACGGTGGTAAGGTAGTCGGCAGCCAGCAAGCCACCCTTCAGAAAATTCACGCGACCATAAAATTCCAGGCCGGGCAGAGAATACAGCGATTCCGGCAAACCAAGCCGGCCTATAACCTCTTTCCCGAAATGGCCCTGATAGCTCAAATTGTGAATCGTAAACACCACGGGAATCTGATTCACCGTCGGATCCGAGGCATAAACCGAGCGCAATAAAACAGGCACCAGCGCCGACTGCCAGTCGTGGCAATGAAAAATATCGGGCATCCAGACGTGCTTGGCGAATTCGATGGCGGCGCGGCTGAACGTTGCAAACCGTTCCGCATTGTCGGGATAATCTCCAGCCTTGTCGCCATAAAGCTGCGCACGGTCAAAATATTCCGGATCATCCACCAGATACGTATGGACGCCTTCATCCTTTCCCGCGTCAATAATGGAGGGAAAACGTGCACCACGGCCCAGCGGAATCGTCAAGCTTCGCGCCACCACCTTATCGGTGGGATTATTATGGTAACGCGGCAATAGAACGGCAACCTCATACCCGAGCACAGCCAAAGCCTTCGGTAAAGCGCCGACGACGTCGGCCAAGCNNGGCTTTCGTCAAGGCGGAGAGCTCCTATCGCCAGCTTGGCGTAGCAATTGAGGCTTGCATGCTCGGCCATGACCCTCAACCCTTCGCCAGCTTCTGAATTTGGTGGGCCAGTTTTTCGATTTCTTCCGCCTTGCGAACCAGGGCGAGCGACAGCACCGCGGAGGGATTGGCCTTCGCTACCTGGTCCTTTAATTCCTGCGCCAGAGAGAAGAGCTTTTCCACGTCTTTTCGCATCGTCTTTTGGTCTTCGTCCATCATGACTTTGGGGTCGATGGTGGGTGTACGGTCGTCCGGAGGCCCTGGCGGCAACGGTTGAGGCTCGTGTGCGAATTGTGCCGCTAATAGCGGCGCGCCAGAGCCCAACACCACAGCAAGGGGCCCAGTAATTCTTAAAAAATAACGCCGTGTAATCTCCATCACAGCCTCCGTCATTTTCCGCGCTCGGCTGGCAGATCTTCGGCCCGTGCAATATCAAATCAGGCCGCTGCCGTTGTGCCACACTTCATTGTATGATGCTGTGGCGGCGTTCCCACACGTGCAGCTTTTACGGACGGACCCGCACCGACCCATCATTACCATCTCGCGACACATAAACACCTATATTGTCACAAGGAGCATACCAATGCCGGAAGCCACTCATGAACAAGTAAAATTGATGCTGGATCTGTTTGAATTGCGGCGCGAGGCCCGTTTGCGTCAGGCGCGTACCTGGTTTACCTCAAGTTTTCAGGCCGCCAACGCGGAAGAGATGGCCAAGAAATATCCCATGGGCGGCGAAGAGAGCGTCAACGTGCGCATGGTGGCCACATATTGGGATATGGTCGCCAACATTGCCAACCGCGGCCTGCTGCATGAGGAATTGTTTTTTGAAACAACCGGCGAACAATGGTTCGTCTGGGAGCGCCTCAAACATCTCGTGCCGGCCATGCGCGAAATGCTCAAAAATCCCCACATGTGGGAGGCCCTGGAAGAACATTGCCGCCGGCTCGAAGCATGGCGCGAGCGTCGCTCTCCAGGCAGCGCCGAAGCAATGCGCCAGATGATGCAAAAAGTTATGCAGGCACATGCCGGAAACAAGGCGTCGTCCTAAATCGATGGCCAGTAGATCGCGGGAGTTCTCGCATGCGAGAACTCCCGCGCCCCGGTTTGTGCTGACGGAGCCCGCCGGTAAGACGCTACTGGCCGAATCCCCGCGCGATGGTGAATGTGTCAAATGCGTTTAATTACCTTCAGGATTCATAATGGCAGCATCTCAAGACTATAAATCGAAGGAGCCACACATGAGGTTCGCGCGTTTGCCAGTACTACTGGCGATTTTTCTAGCTCTGTCCCCAGCGCTGATGGCCGATGATAAGGCCGTGACACTGCAGGGCACGCTGGTGGATAGCAAGTGCTACATGATGGATAACAAACTCACTGGTAATGATCATGGGGACATAAAGAAATGCGGAACGCTCTGTCTCAAGGGTGGATCGCCGGGCGCTCTGCTGACTAGGGACAATCATTTTTATGCTCTGCTCGCGCCCTCTATTGCGCTGGCGCCATATGTGGGACAGCAGATCCGCGTCACTGGAAGGGTGGTGAGCGGCTCGATTGACGTTGATAAGGCCGAAATCAGCCAAAACGGCCAATGGCAGCCGATTAAACTTGGCAATATGATGTAGTTCCTTGCCACCTCAAAGCGCTTTTCCAATAACGACATTCGTCGCGACTGAAGAGCAGCCTTTCCACTTGGTGCGGGGAGGTAGCCGCTAATGCGGAGACTGCATTGTTTTCTTTTGATGCTCGCGCTCTGCCTAATGGCCGGTCTGCTTGCAGCGCTCTCCATATCTTTCGACGCCCAAAATCCGCCCGCGCCGGGCGAAACAGAAATTGTTTCGCATTTCAAACACTGGTATATCGCTCGCGAAGCGAGTTCGGTGCCGGCCGAGCCTCCGTCGGATTTGCCTGGCATCAACTCCGGTCAAATGACCTACGGCGGGGATTGCTCTTCCTGCCATGGCGAAGATGGCCGCCATCCCGAACCGCTGGGTCAATCCATGTTTCCTCCGGCGCCAGATCTAGGCTCCGCGAGCGGGCAGCGCTGGAGCAATGCCGAGTTGTTTTGGATTATCAAGCACGGCATACGCCATTCGGGCATGCCCGGTTTCGGTAAAATTAATCCCGACGATAAGATTTGGGACCTCGTCCACTACGTTCGCAGCCTCGCCAGCGGTCCGGGCGATATCAAGCCGAGCCAGTGAATTTGTCGTTATAAGCACTGCGATATCATTGCGATACAACAAAAAGAGGTGGCCAGAGTTTCCTGAGGGGCCATTTGCAAACTTGCCTTTGCCACAGCCCGAATAATTTCTCCCACCTTTGCCGCTAACCGTTGTAAAATGGATAAGCCCCCGGCCTGAGGCAAGCATCTAAATCGCCAGACGCCGAGCCTTCGCGCAATTGTGCGATTTCAGCATGCGAAGGGTTTGCAGGTGTGCTGGGCCCACTCGGATTAATGACATCAAATGAAATTTTGGAATTCCCTGGCAGGCGCGCTGTGTGGTCGATTGGGGGAGGAGCAGAGACGTTGGAATCCAAGCATCGTATAAAGCAATATTCCGTCGCAACTATTCCGTTCTTGCTGGTGCATTTAAGCGTACTAGGCATTTTCTTTGTTACGTTCCAGTGGCGCTGGCTGGCTCTCGCGGCTGCGTTGTATTTGATCCGCATGTTCGCGGTTACCGCGGGTTACCATCGCTATTTCAGTCATCGCTCTTATAAGCTCTCACGGCCGTGGCAGTTCATTCTCGCCTTTTTGGCCGAGACTTCTGGACAGAAGGGCGTTCTCTGGTGGGCGGCCAACCATCGCCATCATCACCGGTACGCCGATCAGGAAGAGGACATCCACTCGCCCGGCCTGCAAGGCATCTGGTGGGCTCATGTCGGATGGATTATTTCCAAGGAATATGACGAGTACAATCCGACGTTGATTCAGGATTTCGTTAAGTATCCCGAATTGCGCTGGCTCAACAAGCACCACTGGGTGCCTGTCACGGCGCTAGGCACCGCTGTCGCTCTTATCGGCGGGCCGGCCGCTTTCTTCTACGGCTTTATTCTCTCCACCGTGCTGCTGTATCACGGCACGTTTTCAATCAATTCGCTATCTCATCTGTGGGGCACGCGCCGGTTTGAGACTCCGGACCAGAGCCGCAATAATTTCGTGCTCGCGCTGATCACCTTGGGCGAAGGCTGGCACAACAATCACCACAAATTCATGCATGTGTGCCGGCAGGGCATGAAATGGTGGGAAGTAGACTTCACTTTCTACGTCCTGAAAATTCTCAGTTGGCTGGGAATCGTCAGGGACGTGCGCACTCTCCGTTTGCCAGCCGCATCGGCCAAGGATGCTGTGGCATAATCGCATCCCGTCAGCCGCGTCCATCTGGATNNCAATACGATCCGGGCGTCAAGCTGATCTAATTCCGCGGATATAGAAGATCGGGCCTTCACATGGAAAGCCGGTTGGCCAATTCACTCGCCAGAAAGTTTTTCCTGAGGATTTTGAAGGGGCTGCCGGAGGGTTGCGTCGAACTGGTGGAAGGCGCCCAAACCTACCATCTTGGCAGTCCCGCATCCGAAACCAGGGCCGTTCTCGCTGTCCACAACGAACGCTTTTATCTGCGCGCGGCCTTGGGCGGCAGCACAGGAATCGGCGAAGCCTATATGGATGGCGACTGGTCCACGCCGGACTTGGTCGGCTTGCTTCGACTGGGCGTCCGTAACATCGGGCATTTGGAGGCGGGTTCCAGCACGCTTTCCAGCGTGCGCCGGTTGCTGAATCGCATCCAGCATCGCCAACACAAGAATACTCTGGCCGGCAGCCGCCGGAATATCGCCGCGCACTACGACCTGGGCAATTCGTTTTATCGCTTATTCCTCGATGAAAATCTGGCATATTCGAGCGCTTATTTTGGCGCGCCGGAAGATTCGCTGGATCGCGCGCAAATCCGCAAATTCGATTTGATTTGCCGCAAACTGCAGCTTGGTCCGCGCGAACACCTGCTGGAAATCGGCACAGGCTGGGGAGGATTTGCGGCATATGCCGCATCCGCATACGGCTGCCGGATTACCACCACCACAATCAGCCAAGCGCAGCATGAGTATGCGCGTGAACGCTTCGCGCAAATGGGCGAGGCGGCTCGCGGCATTGAACTGCTTAACGAGGACTA
>PKXT01000108.1 GCA_003133505.1 Acidobacteriota bacterium | reverse complement strand
AACCAGTCGCGCGGCTACGTGGATGGGCTGAATCCGGACTCGAATGGCGATCCGCGGGACGAGATGATCGGGCTGTTTGCGGCGGTGAAGCGGGAGCCTTTCGGATCGTTTGGGGAAGGAATGTTAAAGCAACTGCTGGGCCAGATTGTTGCTGCGTTTTTGCTGACCTGGCTGCTCCTCGAAACGCGAGGTGGGCTCAGCTACTGGCGCCGCGTGCAATTTCTCGCCACGGTAGGGCTCGCTGCCAGTGTAATTTGCGACTGGCCGAATTGGGTTTGGTGGAGCTTTTCCGGGGGATACACAATGGTGCAGACTATTGATTCGGCGGTCACCTGGCTGCTGGCTGGTTTGGTGATTGCCGCTGTGGCCAAGCCCGGCCTGCGCGACGCGCCTCGTGCGCGAGCCTTTTAGGCGCGCTCCCTGGCCCATCTCCAGGCGCGCTAGGGTTTGGAGTGCTTCTCAATCATGTGTTTGGTCAGCACTACCAGGCCCAGCGCTTGTGTCCATTCCGAAACGATGTTGCCGACCACCTGGCCCCAGCGGGATTGCGGGTCCATTTTCGCGAACATCACGATCCAGATAATCCAGGTAAGCGCGAGAAAAATGGTAAGTGAATGATCGCGCATCCATTCCAGACGCCGTGGCAAAATGGAGTGGGGAGGGCGGCGGCTTTCCGCGGAGCCTCCTTCATAAAGATATTTCGTCGCGTAAACCATTAGCACCACGCCGGACCAGTCGGCAATAGCGTTCCCGAAAAACGAGCCGAAGTGGGTATTCGGATTCCAGAAGCAGTAGAGGACGAACCACAACAGGAGAATGCCGCTGGCGGTAATTCCGAGAGCGTGGGAGCGGAGAAAAGTTTTCTTATGAACTCGCGGGGTTAGCCGGAGATTGCCAGACTGGGGAGCGTTGCTGGGCGAACGTGACCGCATGGCATCCTTTTATTGCATATGGGCGATGCACGTGACTGCGCGCGCCCGATTCATTGTAAGCCGGGTTCACCGGTGACATCACGAAGGTGTGCTGCGCGCCAATCGTATGATGATATAGCGGGCGTTAATTTAGGCCGGCGCTGAAAACTGATGGGCGCGTGGCCAGTGGGATTGCGGAGTAACGATGCGGGCGACGAACTTTGAATTCAAAATTCGGTTCTGGATTATCGGTGCGATTTTTGGCATCGCGTTCAGCTTTTACCGTTTTGATCCGATCAACATCAGCGATTGGCTGGGCAGTTTGATGGCCGGTGCGCCCATTGATTCACCGCCCACCATTCGCCTGATGCGTATTATTTTCGCGTTGGCGGCGCTGTGGCCGATAGCGGGAGCGGTGGTGCGGACGTGGGCCGGAGCGTACCTACACAGTTCGGTGATTCACGACACCACCTACCATTTTGAAGTCTTGGTCGCTGATGGCCCTTACCGGCATGTTCGCAATCCGCTCTATCTAGGCGTCATTTTATCAGCGCTGGGATATGGATTCATGGCCAGCCGCATTGGCTTTCTTATGCTGACAATTGGAATGACGATTTTTGTCTATCGGCTGATACTGCGCGAAGAAGCGGGATTGCTGGCGTCGCAGGGAGAAAGCTACGCGGCATACTACCGGATGGTTCCGCGGCTGATTCCATCGGTGAAAGCGCGAGTGGCCGCAAGCGGCAGCCGCCCTGACTGGCGGGATGCGCTCCTGGGCGAAACGATGATGTGGGGTTGCGCCGTGGCTATGGTTGTCTTCGCGGCCACGCTGGAAAGGAAGCCATTTTATATCATCTTGTATTCCGCACTGGGACTCTATATCATCCAGAACTTCGTTCTCCATCCCAAGAGCAAGACTCCGATAGGGTAACCGGGATTTTTCATTTTGGTGGCGATTAGAAATCGTTATCGTACTGGCGGATAAGCGCTTAATATCTCGCGACTGTGGCGGCAGTTGTGATTAAGAACTTCTGTATATTCCCATATGTTCTCCTAAGGTGCTGCCAAGCGATAGTTCAAGCCGGCCTGACTGGCGCGATGCGTTTCTGGGCGAGACGATGATCTGGTCGTGCATGGCGGCTATGGTGGGTTCGCCTCAAAGGCGCTACCAGCGATTCGCGCCCTACGCTACCCATGGCTGCTAAATCGGAATAAGACGCCGGCCATTTTGTCGTCCGCATGGCTGGGAACAGGCGTATCCATGTCGCTCGTGGTTCCATACCACTGATCCATAAGCCTGACATATGCGGACGGGGATTTTGGAAACTACCCATGAGGTGTAACTGATCGGGCATAGCAAGCCAGGTAGCCTTCTATGAAGGCCAGGCGCTCGGCGGGAACGCTCAGGTTCCACCATTGGCCGTCATAGAACGTGTGACGTGCGTTCCATACTTCGCCACCCTTGGCTGGTTGCTTCAGCAAAGGTTCCTGGTCCACGATGCGGAGCACGTCATAAACCGGAAGGTCCCGTTTATCGCGATGGTCCCAATAAAAGCCTGAAACGAATTCCTGCCTTTCGGCGACGGATTTTGGGTTCGCGTCCTTTTTGTTCAACTCGAATTGATGGCAATCCGCATCTCCCTCAATATAGCTGGATTGCTCTTCCTGGGTAAGCGCGAGCCACCAGTGGCCGTCGTAGTGGGTCACTGCGGAGCACGCCGAGGAATACAACAGTAAGACAGCAGTCAAAGCTAAGCAGCGAGCTATCCCGGTGACATTCATTCTTGCGCGCATGGGTTGTTGAATCAGTCTGCGTGTAATCCACGGGCCCTTTAAGGCGTGGTCGGCGTGTAGTAGAACGGCGGCTGTAGGTGAGGGTTGAAGGCATGAGACGCTGGCATGATTCCAACCGTTCTGCCGATGTTGTTCATCATGGGATCCGATCCCTGATTATCGGGACCTGGCTTGACGGTGGCTACATGTCCGTGGCCCACAGGATTGGGCTGAGCGGCGATCACCAGATTTCCCTGATTGGCCAAAGATTGCGCAGCTTGCGATGAAACGGGTTTGTACAGGTCTGAGCTCTTCAGATTATCGACTATGGTGTCGGCCAGCGCGGGCCCACCATGACCATCCGACAATGGCCCCACCGGAGCGCCCACAGCGCGCGCAATATCAAACGTTGCTTGATTGCAGTGCGTCGTCCCCGGAGTAGGCGTATTGGGCTGGAGGTTGGGATCCTGCCTGGCCGAGTCCTGCGCAGCTATTAATTGTTGTGTGCCATTCGCACTCATGGAAGGCGGCCTCGCATTCCGCGGCAACATAATAATGGAAATGCCCGGCGATTTACCAGATGGCCGACAGGATTCTTGGTACCGCAATCCCATTCCCGGAAGCGGCCGCCAGGTTTTGCTTCACGAAATGCTAATGGATGGAGTCGCGAAGCTGGAGCATGGCGCGGTCGGCGGCATCGAGCCGTATTAAGCCGGAGCGGGGATAATCCAGGCTGACTACGGCATAAATTGTAATGGCGATGGCCAGCGCATAGGAAAGTATGTGCAGCCAGCTCCGGCGCTGGCGCGCGGCCATGGCGTACCCGGCAAGAAGTCCGCTTAGAAGCGCAACCGAAATGAGCAAGACAAAGATCAGCAAGGGCAGATGAGTGTCGAGGGCGATCTTACGAGTGGTGGTGACGTCAATCATGTTGTTAATCGCGGGCAATAGAACCCGGGCGATATTGCCGGACGGGTCGGCCTGACTGGCGATTACCGCCCGCGACCATATCTTCGCTTGAATCCCTTCGGCCACCGCCATTTCCTTTTCGGCGGCTTTCCTGTCGGGAAACTTCTCGTAGGCCNNATAGGCCGCGCATTTCCGGTTGAGCGCTGGCGGGCAGCAAGTCCACGCGAAAATAGGCGGTGCCAATGGCATTGGCTTCGTCAACAATCAGTTGACGCCTGACGTCCAGCCGCGTGGTCGCGCCCGCAAAGGAGAATCCCAGCAGCAGGCCGAGAAGAGCGAACACTGCCGCTTCAATTGCGCCGAGGCCCTTGTGGGTGAGCTCGCCGTTCGCTTTCGTGCTCTCATGGCCGATGCGATAGCCGATTTCGAGACAGACCAGCAGCGCGACAAAGAAAACGAGGGAGAGCTTAACCGACCATTGCGCGAGATTCATGGAGTTATTCATTCCAATGGGACCAAGCCAGTAACGATAAACTATTCTTGGAATTCTCGCCACGTGAGGCGCCGGCCGAGATTATTGTCCCCACGACCCGCACCGGGGGCACGCGCCGGATGGCATGCACCGGCGTGAAGGCCTGATGCTACCCAACCGGAGGCTGCGGTATTTGATATGATTTTGTGTTAGATTTCCGCGCATTGGGTGGAGCGAAGGAGATCGTACTTGAAGCAAGGGCCGGAAAGGGGTGAATGGGTGAGAAAAACATTTTGGGCATGCTTTGTTATCGCGGTGATGATGTTTACCGGCGCGGCGAAGGCGCAGTCGGGTCCAGACGAAGGAAGCCGCGATCTGCAAATCTGGACCAGTGGCGGCCATGGACTCACGGGCAGCACGTCGAGCACGGAATTGTGGAATGTGGGACTGCGCTACGGATGGGTGCTGACCGGCCCGCACGGCCCCGGACTGCTGAATGGAAATTTCGAATACGCCGTGGACGTGGTTCCTGTGTTCGTGGTCTTTCAGCCGGCCAATACCGCTTATGGCTTTGGACTAAATCCCATTGCGCTGAAATGGAATTTCGCGCCGGGGCACAACGTGAGGCCCTATTTGGAAATTGGCGGCGGGACACTGTTCACGAATGACCAGGTGCCCAGCGGGGCATCGCGCGTAAATTTCACCTCCGGGGGCGCGCTGGGCATGTATTTCCTTCGGAATAAGTACAACGTGGCTGCAGAAGTCCGGTTTATGCACATCTCCAACGCCAGCATCGCGGATCATAATCCGGGCATTAACACCGTCCAGTTTCGCCTCGGCTTCGGATTATTCACCCATCATAAATAGACTTTCCCACTATATAGGGCGCTCTTGATATATCTCCTCACAATGCGCTTTACGGCAGCACCTGGAAGGGCACATTGCTGGAAAGCGTGCCCTTAGGCGTTACTACCTCGACTGTCCCAGTTGTTGCGCGCGTTGGTACTACGGTCGTGATTAAGGATTTCGATTTCACGGTGAACGTAGCCGCCGTGCGGTTAAAGGTGACACTAGTCGAACCGGTGAGATCGGTTCCCAGTATCTTGACGGCCGCTCCCACCTTGCCGGCGGCGGGATTTGTTTCCACGAACGGGCCGAGGCCCATGGAGATGCTATACACAGTGCCACATGCTGCAATACAATTTCCGTAGAGACCGCCATAGTAAGTGGTTCCATAGAAGCTCCCATTGGTGCCCTGGAGCAGCCCCGCATACACGCTCTCGCCATCCGTAACGTCGAAGCTGTGCAAAGTAGTCAGCGTGCCACTTGGAGTGATTTTGAACACCGTGCCGCAACCATAGTCTCCGCCGCAGGCATGGGGTCTGGGGCCGCCAGCTTCCGTGGTACCGTAAAAATTCCCGTCGGTACCCTTGACGAGACCGCCCCCGTAAGGGGTAGCGCCGTCCGTGCAACCACCACCTCCGGGGCAAAAGCTGTAAAACGACGTCAAGGTGCCATCAGGAGTTATTTTGAACACCGTGCCACAGCTAAAGCCCCCGCAATTGTTGAAGTAGGCTCCGCCACTAACCGTTGTTCCGTAGAAGCTCCCGCCGGCGCCCTGAACCAGCCCGGCATAGGGATTGCCGCCGTTCATCTCCTTGAAGCAAAACAGCGACGTGAATGTCGCGCAGGTAATGCAGCAGCCGCCGCTGCCCATAGCAGAAACACGCCACACGCCCTCACGCTCCAGTTAATTTTGCTCATATTTGATCTCCTTGCCGTTGTGCGGTTTTGCTATGCTTGCGGCTGCGTCGACGGGCTGCTGCTCACGCGATGTGGATGGAGCGAATCTAGTGCGTGCCGGACTAGCGGTCAAGGGGTATTTGTAGAGCCCTGGGGCTGAGGCGGAGGGCGAATCGGAGGATGACGTAGGCGACGGGGCCGCCGGCGAGGAGCCAGGGAGCCCAGCGGAAGACGAGTGGCTCGCTATACCAAACTTTCACAGCGCAAAGGAGTGCAGGGAGCAGGACTACATAGACTACGCCAAGTTTGCCGCCGGGAATGCGGAAGTGGCGAGGGGCGTTGGGAAGTTTGCGGCGCATTTGCCAGGCGGCGAGAAGAGTAAGCATGGAGGTGGCAATACGCGTCCAGATATAGATATTCACCAGGTCAACTACCTGGAAGCGCGCGAGGATGCAGTAGACTACCGTCGAAACGGCAATAGCGCGGACGGGAGTGCCGAAGCGGGGATGGAGCTTGGCGAGCCAGCGGGGAAGGTAGCCGTCCTCGGCCATGGCGGCGGGGATGCGGGTAGTGTAGAGAATGGTACCGTTGGAAAGGGAAATGACTCCAATAATGGAGGCGACGAGCATGGCGATGCCGAGAGAATGTCCGCCAATCAACCCCGCGGCGGTAACGATGTAGCCTGTATCCCACTGCCGCCAGTTGCCCAGTACGGCGAGGGCGAGAGTACCGGGCAGGACGAAGGTGAGGACATTCAGCGGAGTATTCCAAGCCAGGACGCGGACGAAGGTGCGCTGCGGATTTTTCATTTCCTCGGTGACACTGGAAAGCTGCTCGTAGCCGGCGTAGTTCCACATTGCCAGGGCCAGGCCCGCGCCAAATACAGTTCCAAAAGGCTTGCCCGGCGGCACGAAAGGCAACACGGGATTGTGATGCCAGTGGAAGAGCGCGACGCCGCACATCCATATCACGGGAATGGCAATTGCAACCATCATGGCGACGGCCAGCCAGCCCGCCACTTGAATGCCGCGGGCATTGAGAGCGGCAATGGCGATCAGTACGGCGCAGGCCCCAGCCCATTTTACTTCCGGCGTCATGGCGGGGAAGTAGTCTTTGAGATAATCCATGAAGAGGACGCCATAGACGGTGTTCAGGAGGAAGGTACCCGTCCAGTTCCACCAGCCGCACTGGAATCCCCAGAAATCTCCGAAGGCCGCGCGCACCCAGCGGTAGAAGCCTCCCTGCACGGGGAGAATACTGTTCAATTCGGCGGAAGCGTAGGAAATGGGAATACTCCAGACAAAGGGTACCAGCGCCAGGAAGACGAGGGACATGCCGGGACCGGAGGTTTTGAAAATTTCCTCGTAGCCAAAGGGGCCTCCGGCGGTGTAACCGTAGAAAACAGCGAGAAGGGGGAGGAAGCCGAGCTGGCGGAGGGCCTTGGCGGCGGAAGACTTATCTGGTGCGGCGGCTTGTGAATCGTGTTTCATACTCTAGGGAAGTTTTGCGAACTCGGATTTGGCGGTGAGGTAGACGGGAATGTCGGGGTCCGCGTCCTTCCAGAGGGTAAGGAAATTCTGATAAGCGGCGCGAGACTTGGCCGTATTGTCCTGCAGAGCGTAGGCCCGCGCAAGTCCTAGGTGGGCTAGCGCGCCAATGGGTTCATTGATGACTACTCCACGATGGTCTGGAATTTTCTGGAACTCGGCTACCGCTTTGCCGCCCTGGTGCGCCGCGAGGTAGGCCTGGCCACGCACATAGATGGGATAGAGAGCGACAACATTGCCCACATTTCCCAACTCGTAGGGAGCGGCAGTTTGAAGGAACTCGATGGCCTTCGAGGAATTGTTGCGGTCGAGCGCGATCTGCGCGTGAAGCGTTGGCAGGAAGTTGAACCGCACCAGGGTATCCATCGGGAAGCGCTTCTCCAAATCATCGGCCAACGCTTGCCCGCGGGTTACATCCCCGGCCAAGGCAAGCGCCAGCGCGGCTCCATACTCCACGTCACGTCCCGTCGAAAGTCCAAGCGCTGNNTTCCGAAGAGAGCTTCCCGCAGAGCCGCTTCGGCTTCGTATCCCGCTGCTGTTTCCTTGTCTTCCTCCCGCTCTGCCGAAGCAACCGCCTGTTGGGAAAGCTCGCGAGCTCGCTCCAAACGTCCGGAATAAGCGGCTGTATCGGACTCAAAGAACAGCAGCATGTCTTCCGCTCCCGCCTTGCTTTTCGACCAAGCCACTTGCTGTGCCATCCCCGCCGCGTCGTTTTGCAGAAAGGCGAGTTGATAGCGATAGAAGCGGAGGTAGGACGAATCGATTTTTTTTGCATCGGCGTCTTCCGCCGCGGCGCGAGCTTCGTCCAAGCGATTCTGGCGAAGATAGGCGGCGACGAGATTGGCGTAAACCACCACCTTTGACGGGCCCAGCCGGAGAGCCTCGCGGGCTTCCGCAAGGCTCTTGTCATATTGCCCCAGGCCATCGTAAATGGACCCCAGGTTGTACGGCGGCAAATAATCACGTGGATAGCTCTGCCCCCATAGCTCGTATGCCTGCCGGGCCTTTTCCTGATCGCCAAGGGCCAGATCGTAGTATTGCGATTCGATGCTGAATTTTTCCCGCTCGCTCACCCGGTCGCGCAAATCATAGGCCTTACGGGAATTTTCCGCCGCCTGACTGGTTTCCCCCAGATTGAAATAGCTGGTTCCCAGAGAGCCATAGGCCAAGGCGAAGTTTGGGTCGAGGCGGATTGCCCGCTGAAAGAAGCGGACGGCGGCGGTATCGTCATCGTTTCCCGAAAGCCGCGCTCCCTGGGTGTATGCCTGCAGCGCTTCGAGCGACGGGGTGGTGGCCTGCGCGAGCGGAGTATCCAGCTTCTGCACTGTGCTAAGTGATTCGCCGAGGTTCGCG
>PKXT01000081.1 GCA_003133505.1 Acidobacteriota bacterium | reverse complement strand
ACTGAGGTTGGCGGTGAGGTGAAAAAAAGCCTCCTGCTTGACGTGAAGTGGCACGTCGGCGCGCAACACCCGGGGCAGAATCTTGCGCGCGGTCTGGATCAGTCCCTTGGCCCAGCGAGCCTGCTGGGATTTGAAGGCGTTCATTTCTACGGGAAGCTCGGAGGGACATTCGATTTCCGGCAGATAGAGAAAATGCCAGCCGCGAAGCTGCGCGCGATAGGAAAGATCGGTGTCTTCGGTAAGGGTATCGTGCTGCCATCCGCCCGCGTCTTCAATGGCTTCTCGGCGCCACACTCCAGCGGTTCCATTGAAATTAAAAAACGAGCCGCGGCGGAAACGCGAGGAATGCTCAATGACAAAATGGCCGTCGAGTAAAATCGCCTCGGCACGGGTGAGCGCGGAATAGTTGCGGTTCACGTAGGTCCAGCGAGTCTGCACCATAGCCAATTTGGGGTCGGAAAAATAGGGCACGGTGCGGCGAATGAAATCCGCCGGCGGCAGGAAATCGGCGTCAAAAATTACGACGAATTCGCCCTGGGCGGATTTTAGGCCTTCCTGCAGCGCGCCGGCTTTGTAACCTTCGCGATTTTCGCGGTGGAGATAGGTGATGGGGATGCCAAGGCGCTGGTGCTTTTCGACGCACGCGCGGGCCACCTCCTGCGTTTCGTCGGTGGAATCGTCGAGAAGCTGAATGTCGAGTTTTTCGCGCGGGTAATCGAACTGCACTACACATTCGACCAGACGCTCGACTACGTAGCGTTCGTTGAAGATGGGGAGCTGGACGGTAACGCGGGACCATTTGGCGGGCTCGTGGAAAGGCGGCGGCGCGTTGTGCCGATATTTGAAAAAATTGTAAACCATGACGTAACGGTGAATTCCGTAGGTCGCCAGAACGATCAGAACGAGAAAGTACGGAATCATGATGGCGGTATCGAAGGCGTTGGGCTGGTAAAGGCCCGCGAAAGTGCGGTCGGTCATGCGACGCCATACACCGGAGAACGGTCCGGTAGAAAACAAGAGCGTTGCGAGATGTAATGGCCAGCTCATCTATGAATAATTACGTACCTGGCCGCTTGATCGCCCAGACCCTTTCCTCTCCATTGGTCACAAGAGTAATTATATGGTGCGGCGGAACGAACGCCGACAACAAAACGAAGACTTTAACGAGGGGAGTCTCGGTTATGCTTCGTCGAAAATCGGCTTACCGGATAAAATGAAGCGATGGACCACCGCCAGCGCTCGCGCCGAACAATGTCCACGTCCTTTTTAAGGCCTCGGGGCAGATGGCAGATGGCCCAAAAGTGGCATCACGTGCTTTTTGCCCATTGGCCGATTTCCGCCGAAGCGTTACGCGTGGTGATTCCCTCAGCGCTGGAAATTGACACGTTTGAAGGCCAAGCGTGGCTTGGCATCACGGCGTTCCGGCTGACCGGCGCGCGTCCACGTGGA
Source organism: Acidobacteriota bacterium (assembly GCA_003133505.1). Lineage (GTDB taxonomy): Bacteria > Acidobacteriota > Terriglobia > Acidiferrales > UBA7541 > PALSA-278. Next base: position 25,220 of record PKXT01000081.1, on the reverse strand, counting down.
TTGCCGCCTCTGCCGGGGATATCCTCATTTCCCGAACTGAACGTGCGCACGTATGTGCGCCTGGGCAAAAGATCGGGCGTGTGGTTTCTCAGCCTGGATGCGAGCGGACTGCTTGCCGTGGCAGTGGCACGACGGCTTTACCACCTGCCCTATTTTCGCGCGCGAATGAAAATGCACGTACGAGGAGGCAACATCGAATACGAAAGCCACAGGCGCGACGGTACAGCGCCTCCAGCAGAATTTCGCGCGGACTATCGTCCAGGGGGACCCGTCTTTCGAGCGCAACCGGGTACGCTTGAACATTTTCTAACTGAGCGCTATTGCCTCTTCGCCGCAGGCGACCGGCAGCTTTTTCGCGCTGACATCGCCCATCGTCCCTGGCCGTTGCAGCGAGCCGAAGCGAAATTCGACTTGAATACCATGGCCGAGGCACATGAACTGGCATTGCCGGATGTCGCGCCGCATCTTTTGTATGGCAAGCGAGTGGATGTGAAAGTGTGGGCGCTCCAGCCGTGCGGCCGCGACGCTTAACGGGTGCGAGCGTAGAACCGATTGTTGTTGCGGACTTAGCCAGTGAACAGATCAGACGGGGAGAAATCCGCGAGGGCCGCCGACCGCTACACGTTGAGAGTGAGACTGGTTTCGGGGACGAAATCGTTTGACGGCGGCGCTGGTTTCGAGGCTCGGGACATAATTGGCGGCAGCTTGGAGCGATCCACGCGATTGTAGAGCGTGTCGCGCTCCACGGGTACGCGACCGGCGTCGCGGATCAGGCGTTCAAGCTCCGCGCGCGAAGTGAACTGCTCGGTGGTTGCGCCGGCATCGTGATAAATTTTTTCCTCAATCACCGTGCCATCCATGTCATTAGCCCCAAAGCGCAACGCGATTTGAGCGATGCGCGGCGTCAGCATGATCCAGTAAGCTTTGATGTGAGCAAAGTTATCGAGCATGAGCCGGGAGACCGCGATCATCCTCAGATCGTCCATGCCAGTGGGGCCGGGTAAATGGCTTAAGGCGGTATTCGCGGGATGAAAGGCCAGCGGGATAAACGCTACGAAGCCGTGCGAGCGGTCCTGCATTTCGCGCAACATTACGAGATGTTCCACGCGCTCTTCATTGGTCTCAATGTGGCCGTACAGCATGGTTGCGTTAGAGCGCAAGCCGATTTCGTGCGCGGTTTTGGCGATCTCCAACCACTGCCGGCCGCTGACTTTGTGGTCGCAGATGACCTTGCGGACGCGGGCATTGAAAATTTCCGCGCCGCCGCCGGGCAGCGAGTCCACGCCGGCTTCTTTCATTGCCAGCAAAGTGTCCCGGATGGAAAGCTTGGCGATACGGGCGTAATAGCCCACCTCGACCATGGTGAAAGCTTTCAAGTGAACGTGGGGAAAGCGCTGCTTCAGGCCTCGAATCAAATCCAGGTAATAGGAAAAAGGCAGGTCGGGATGCAGGCCGCCTACGATATGAAATTCAGTCGCGCCTTCCGCAACGCCCTGCGCGCCGCGCTCCCACATTTCATCTAGCGCGTAAGTGTAAGCGCCCTTATCCTCCGGCGAGCGGCCAAAGGCGCAGAGACGGCAATGGGCCACGCAAACGTTGGTGGGATTGATGTGGCGATTGATGTTGAAGTAGCAGATGTCACCGTGGAGCTTTTCGCGAACGTAATTCGCGAGTTGACCCACCGCAAGCAGGTCGCGGGATTCGTAAAGCGCCAGGCCGTCTGCGGCGCTGAGGCGCACGCCAGCTAGCACTTTTTCCGCGATGGGATTGAGTCGCTGGTCATCTATCGGGAACTTGGCTTGGAGGTCTGGCATGGCCACTTCTATTATGGCGCGTTCTTAATCTCGACGCTGCCGGGTACGCGCGATAGGCTCTACGTTTGAGGGCCGGAGCTATTTCCCGAGCACTGCCGCGGCGCCCCAGAACAAAAGAAACAACAGACTAATATAGCCGTTCACGGTGAAGAATGCAGCATTGAGGCGGCTGAGGTCCGCTGGACGCACCAGCGAATTTTCGTAGGCGAGCAACGCGGCCACCACCGCAATACCCGCCCAAGCTGGCCATGGGAGATGAAAGAGGAACGCCACCCAGATCAATAGTCCGATCACAGTAATATGCATGGCGCGAGCGAGCCATAGCGCGTTGCCAATTCCCATGCGCAAAGGGATGGAGAACAGCCCTGCCCCGCGGTCGTAATCTACGTCCTGACACGCGTAGAGAATGTCGAATCCGCCCACCCACAAAGTAACAGCGGCGCATAGAATGGCGATACGCCAATCGAGGCTTCCGCGCACTGCGATCCACGCACCGCCGGGAGAAATTCCCAGGCAGAGGCCCAACACCAGGTGGGACCACGAGGTAAAGCGCTTCGTGTAGCTATAGGCAAACAGCACAGCCAGCACCAATGGGGAAAGCTCCAGCGCGAGCGGATTCAGGCGCCACGCGGCAAATACGAGCAGCGCCGAGGAGGCCAGAGCGAAGCCGACGGCGAAGTTCATCGAGAGCGCCCCGGTGACCAGGGCACGCCCGCGCGTTCGGGGATTTTCGCGGTCGAAACGCAGGTCAATGATGCGGTTCATGGTCATGGCAGCGGAACGCGCGCCCACCATCGCGACAACAATCCATACAAAAATCCGCAGCACGGCCCAGGAAGGCGGCCATGCCAAAGATGATCCCCCCTGCCAGACGCTTGCGCGAAAAGCCAATAGCGCTCCCACCAGCGCAAATGGCAAAGCGAAAATCGAATGCTCGAATTTGATCATTTCGAGCGTGGTGCGAATTCTTCCGGTGGTCATGGTGGTGTATGAAGTGAGCTGGTGAGATTGTGGCCCGGGAAAACGCCCCGAATGAACGCTAAGCCGCGCCGCCCTTCCAATGGTATTGCTCATCGTGGGGCAGGCCAAGCTGAGCGAGCACGCGCAGGACGTACTGCTCCACGGCTTCCTCGATAGTTTTAGGCGCGAAATAAAAAGCCGGCATGGCGGGCATGATGATTGCGCCCGCGTCGTGCGCGCGCAATGCATTTTCGAGATGGATGCGATTCAGAGGAGTTTCGCGGAGGCAGAGAACGAGAGGCCGCCTCTCTTTCAGGCAGACGTCGGCGGCGCGCGATAGCAAGTCGTCGCTCGCGCCGGTGACGATGGCTGAAAGCGTCCCAGCGGAGCAAGGGATTACGGCCATGGCGTCCACTGGATTGCTGCCGGAGGCAATCACCGCGCCGATATCGCGGTTGGGTAGGTATTCAATCTTTTCAGCAGGCGTGCCGGTGAGCAGCGAAGGAAGTCTTTTCAACTCCGATGAAACAATTCCTAGCTCGGAGGAAATAAGCCGCGCGCCCGTTTCGGTGATAACCAGAAACACGCGAGATACGCGCGGGTCGGCATCGAGCAGGNNCCGCTTGCGCCGGTGACGCCGATGGTGATGGTCTTGCCTGCTTGGGGCATGGGGCGCTGGCGAATTCTCGTCATTTGGTCACGCACTAAGATCGTCTGGCTTGCGGTTTCGAGAAAATTGACATGATATTGATTCTACTGCGATCTCAGTCTTCGAACTGCTCCTCAATAGGCAGAGCGCGGTGCCTTCCGGATATTTTTCCGGTCATATGCCCGCTCGCGAGCGCGGAAGGCCACCTCGATGGCCTGCGCGACGCGCTTCTTGCGAGTCTCCGGCCGTACGGCTTCCTCGATCCATAGAATGATGTGGTTCTGCTTTCCCACGGGAAGCGCTGAGAAAGACTCCCGCAGATCACCCTCCCTAAGGGCCAGAGCAAGGTCAGCGGGCAGTGGAAGAGTTGGCGGCTTTTCCGGCACCAACAGCAAAACGCGCACCGGATCGCCGAGCTCAATGCCCAACTCGCCGCGAATACGCGCGTTCAACGGGAGCCAGTGCCTACCGCCGCCCATGGGGACCAGACTGGCCTGAGCAGAGGTGGCAATCAGCCAAGACAAAGTCAGCGCGTATGGAACAACTGACGCGGGTTTGAGTGGGCGCGGCTATCAGCCCGATTAACTGCCGAGTGGTAGAATGCGCGCGTGGACGAAAAAGATCTGCTGGAGCTGCTAGGCAATATCCGCGCGGGGCGGGCCAGCGTGAAGGACGGGATGGCGCGGTTGCGGCGGCTGCCATTTGAAGACCTCGGCTTCGCCAAAATTGATCATCACCGGGGGCTGCGCCAAGGACATCCCGAAGTAATTTACGGGCGCGGGAAAACCCCGCAGCAGGTTGCGCAAATCACAAAAGGCATGCTGCGCGGGAGCAGACGAGAGAATATCCTGATTACTCGCGCGTCGAAGCCGATTTTCGCCGCTGTCGGTAAAGTGTCGCGCAAGGCAATATTCTTTCCGCTTTCAGGCGCGATCGCCATCGAACAAAACCGCGCAGAACTAGGCAAGGGACTAATCCTGATCGTCACCGCCGGGACCAGCGATTTGCCGGTGGCCGAAGAGGCGCTGGTTACCGCGCGGATCATGGGCAATCGCGCTGAAATGCTTTGCGACGTGGGAGTGGCGGGAATTCACCGGCTGCTTGGGCATGACAAGCAGCTGGCCGAGGCGCGCGTGATTGTTTGCGTGGCGGGCATGGAAGGCGCGCTGCCCAGCGTGGTAGGCGGCCTGGTCAGCGTGCCGGTGATTGCAGTGCCGACGAGCACAGGTTATGGCACGGGAGCGGGCGGTTACGCGGCGCTGCTGGCGATGCTGAATAGTTGCGCGTCTAATGTATGCGTGGCGAACATTGACAACGGCTTTGGAGCGGCGTGCGTGGCGAGCTCCATCAACCGCCTGTAGCGAATACAGCAGAGAACAGCAAATGCAGATCCTTCGGTGCGCCAAGACCCGCCGGGCCTCAGGATGACAGGTGTGGTGGTGCGCGATGTTAAGAGGGTGGTTCGGTGGGGCGACCAAAATCAGCACGCAAACCCACAGGCACATCAATAATGGCGGGACTAAAGCCCGGTTCTACAAAAACCATGCGAATTAAACGTTGGTGAGTGCGCCGACAAGGGCGCACGCCAAGGGGCCCTCTTCATCGGGGAAGACGGTGCGGAGATCGAGCAGCAGGCGGCCGTCCTCAATGCGCGCGATGACGGGAATGCCTTCGGCAGGCCGGCGGAGCCGCTCTTCGAGGCGCGCGGCGCTTAGTTTCGTACTGGCGACAGACAACAGAAACGTAGGGAGTTTCTGATCGGGCGTTGAGCCACCGCCAATCACTGAAAATCCCTCGATAATTCCGAGCGAAGCGCCAGCGGGCAAATGTGCATGCAAGCGTTCCAGGAGCGCGTTAGCACGCGTGTGGATCTCGGCCGCTGACAGCCGCAACATCCGCTGGGTGGGGATTTCGTCCCATGCGCCACGCAAATAAGCGCCCAGCGTTTCCTCCACAGCGGCGATGGTGAGCTTATCCACGCGCAACGCCCGAAACAATGGATGCCGGCGAACGCGGTCAACCAGATCGCGCCTCCCGGCGATGATGCCCGCCTGCGGCCCGCCAAGAAGTTTATCTCCGCTGAATGCGAGAAGATCGACGCCCGCCGTCAGACTCGCGCACGCCAACGGTTCGGCAATGCCGATGCCGCTTAAATCGGCAAGGCAGCCGGACCCGATATCTTCAAACACGGGCAACGAATGTTTGCGCCCCAACGCGGTTAATTCTTCGATGGCCGGGCGCTCGGTGAAACCGGTCATCCGAAAATTCGATGGATGAACGCGCAACAAAAGAGCAGTGCGCTCATTGATGGCGCGTTCATAGTCGGCACCGCGAGTGCGGTTGGTGGTGCCAACTTCGCGCAGAAAAGCTCCGCTTTCGGCCATGATTTCGGGGATGCGAAAGCCATCGCCGATTTCGATCAATTCGCCACGAGAGATGATCACTTCGCGGCCTTTGGCCAGCGCGGTCAATGCGAGTAACACTGCCGCGGCGTTGTTGTTGACGACGATGGCCGCTTCGGAGCCGATGACTCGCGCAAGCTGGGCACTGGTGTGGGTATCGCGGAGTCCGCGCGCGCCAACAGCCAGATCATATTCGAGATTGGTGTAGCGGCCAGCCGTCTCGCGGATGCGCTCCACCGTCGCGGGAGATAGGGGAGCCCGGCCCAAGTTAGTATGCAAAATCACGCCTGTGGCATTGATCACGCGCCGCAAGGAAGGCGCGAGCGCGCGGCGAACGTTTTCGGCGACGGCTGCCTCAATGGCGGCGGAGGTCGTGTCCGCCGTTTCAGAAGATGAAAGCTTGGCGCGCAGTTCTTCCAATGCACTACGCGCTTCTGTGACTACAAGATCGCGTCCAGCGGCTAACGCTAACTCACTCAAGGAAGGTTCGCGCAGCAATTCGTCGAGAGAAGGTAATTGCCGGAGAACCGCTGCTTCTGGCTTATTTTTTGGCGATGTGTCAGGCGGCGACATGGCGTTATTTCAGCACAGCCCACGTATCCGAGCAATATAGTGCGGACAATCGTGGTTCCAGCAACGAGGAAAACGGGGGCGGTTTACTTTGCGGAAGTTTTGCCCTTGCCGCGGCGTAGCTGCCGTGGGTTCTTGGTATCGGTGGTATTGCCGTTGGCGGGGTCCGCAGTCGCAGGAGCGGCCGAATCTTTTAAAAATCGGGCACGGAATGTGGCCCAACCATCTTTGNNGCACATTTTCTGTGATGGTCGAACCGGCTGCGACATACGCGCCACTACCGACGCTCACTGGAGCCACCAGTTCCGTGCCGCTGCCAATAAAGACGCGATCGCCAATCGTGGTGGGGTTTTTGCGCGCGCCATCATAATTACAAGTGATGGTGCCCGCGCCGATATTTGTTCCCGCGCCAATGGTAGCGTCGCCGATGTAGGTCAGGTGCATCGCCTTGGTGCCCTCGCCCACAATACTCTTCTTTACCTCGACAAAATTTCCAACGCGCGCTCCGGGGCGAAGCTCCGCGCCGTCGCGAATGTGTGCGAATGGCCCAACACCCGTACCCGACCCCAGCCGCGAATTGAACACCAGCGAATGGGGCTTGATCTCTACATCGTCGGCTATGTCGGCATCCATCAGGACGCAACCGGCGCCAATCGTACAGCGCTCGCCAATCCGCGTGCGTCCCAGCAACTGCACGCCTGGCTGGATTACCGTGTCCATGCCAGCCTCCACGTCCGCATCAATAAAACTTGTCTCGGGTAGGTATAAGGTTACTCCGGCGTCCATCAATGCGGCAGCCTTGCGGTGCCGGAAAATTCTGTCCAAGTCGGCAAGTTCGGCGCGGGTGTTGCAGCCGAGGACTTCCTGGGCATCATCGGAACAGACCGCCACCACGCGGTTGCCATGCTCACGGAGCAGAGCAACTGCATCGGTCAAATAGATTTCCCCGTGAAAATTATTGGGGCGGATTCGCTCCACCGCCTGCCAAAGCCCGTGCAAGTTAAACGAATAAATACTGGAATTGACTTCACAAATCGCGCGCTGCCCGGGGGTGGCGGTTTTTTCCTCGACGATGGCCTCGACATCTCGATCTGATCCGCGGACTATTCGCCCGTAGCCGGTTGCATTATCTAGGTGGGCCGTCAAAACCGCCGCGACTGCACCTGAAGCCTCATGAGCGTTGAGCAAAGCAGCCAGTGTTTCGGAACGGATGAGCGGCGCATCCCCCGGGACAACCAACACTCGCGTGACGCCCGGCGGAATTGCCTCCCGCACCGCCAGCAAAGCGTGACCGGTGCCTTTCAGGGGCTCCTGAAGCACTGTTGCTGCTCCCAGCGATTCGGCTACCACGCGCACTGGGTCCGCCTGATAACCGGCGACTACAATCGTGCCCCGCGCGGCAAGGGGCTGGCATGCACGAATTACGTGTTCGACAAGTGAGCGTCCGCCAGCGCGATGAAGAACCTTTGCGACGCCAGATTTCAGCCGCGTACCCTTGCCGGCTGCGAGAATAACGACAATTGTGTCGGAGTAGGACATGCGCGGCTATTCTCGCCCCGCTAATGGGATTTGGCAATATTGAATGTATGCGCGGGCGATTGCGCTGAAGACCATGGCGAACGTCACGTTAGACGAAGTCTGAACATCGTGGAATCCCGAGCCCTGTGCGAAATCAGGAAGCTGCGGAAAGCGGGAAGAGCACTGAGGGGTTTTGCGCTGCGCCCACCTCCGTCGTTTTAATCCAGAGCGTGGGGTCGGACAAGAGCCGCATGACCATTTGGGTATGGAGAGCATGGCCGGCCTTGTGAGCAATTACGCTGGCTTGCAGGGGCAGACCCAGTAAAGCCAGATCCCCGATCAGGTCCAGGGTCTTATGCCGGGCAAATTCATCCCGAAAGCGCAGCCCCTCAGGGTTCAACAGGCCGACGCGGGTGAGGACAATGGCATTTTCCAGCGAGCCGCCCCGCGCCAGCCCCTGTGCGCGAAGGCTCTCGGCCTCCTCAACGAAACCAAATGTGCGCGCTGCCGCGAGTTCATGACGGAACGATTCCGCTGTCACCACCAGTTCAGCCTCTTGTCTTCCAATCAGCGGATGGGGAAAATCAATCAGACATCGCACCCGGAAATCTTCACAAGGATAGATGCCGATATGGCGATCACCAACGGAAAATTCGAGTGATTTGACGACGCGCAAGTAACGACGCGGCTTCCGCAGCCGCCGCAGACCGGCTTGATCCAGCATCTCGACAAATGGCTGGGAGGAACCGTCCAGGATGGGCAGTTCGAGCGCATCTATCTCCACGTAAACGTTGTCAACGCCCGACGAATATAAAGCGGCGAGCAAATGCTCGGTGGTTGATAGCCACACGCCCTGTTTCATCAGGCTGGTGGCATAGCTCACCCGCGCCACATTGCGGCCATGGGCCTCGATCTCAAAATTATCGAGATCCACCCGGCGAAAAACAATGCCAGTGTCGGCGGTCGCGGGTACCAAGCGCAAACGGCATCTGACGGCGGTGTGCAGGCCGATGCCTTCCACGGAAACCGGTCGCGCAATAGTGGTTTGCAACTGAGGAATCACTTAATCGTTGTTAGCATTTTAGCTTCCCTTGTATGGATAGAGTATAAGGTTATTGTTTTCTTTAGATTGGGACTGGTGTGGGCGAAGGCAGACTTCCAAAGTGTTGCTTGTTTACCACACACATGCGGCTACTTGTGGCCTCATTCTAGTTATGGTTTCGTGGAGAAGAAGGATGATTCCATGAGCCTACGAATTAGTTTCGCCGAGATGGACATTGCATCCATCAAAACCGACAGCGGTGTACAATGTGTCCTGAAAGATGCCAAAACATTTCGACGCAAAAGGCCGCACAATTATGGTGGAATTATCCATCTCCAATGACAGCTTGACCATAAACGTTAAAGGTGCCGACAAGCTGTGGGCGTTTAAAGGCTCCCTGGAAATCCCGTTGCGGCACATCACTAATATTCGTTTGGATCCTTCCATTGCGCATGGCTGGTGGCACGGAATAAGGCTACCGGGAACCAGTGTTCCAGGGGTGATTACGGCAGGCACATTCTATCAGAGCGGGAAACGAGTTTTTTGGGACGTCCACAACCCCGATCGCACGGTTGTGATGGAATTGAATCATGAGGAATACAATGAGTTAATCGTGGAGGTCGCCGATCCTGATCTTGCCATCCAAATGGTGAAATCCGTCTTGCCGAGGCAAATTTAGTTTAACCAAGTTACCACCGCTTGGATAGGCGCAGGCTTGCTGCCGCTGGCCGAAGCGCTTAGAATCGATCTTCCAATAAAGCGAATCAATTGCTTGTAAATGTCTACGCATTTTCCTATTCTCGCGAATACATCCACCGCGCCAGCGATTTCACCGAATGATATGGGCGCGGGCTCCCATCCCCGACCGCCCTGGCTGCGGGTAAAGTTCTTCGGCGGCCCGAATTATCAGGAACTAAAGCGCATCATGCGCACGCTTGACCTGCACACTGTGTGCGAGAGCGCGCGCTGTCCCAACATGGGCGAATGCTGGGAACATCGCACCGCAACGTTCATGATTCTGGGGAATATTTGCACGCGGGCGTGCGGTTTTTGCGCGGTACCGTCGGGCAAGCCGCTGGGGCCGCCGGCAGAAGACGAGCCCGAACGAGTGGCCGAAGCCGTGGAACGCATGGGCCTGCGCTACGCCGTGGTTACTTCAGTCAATCGCGACGACCAGCCGGACGGTGGCGCTGCAATTTTCGCGCGCACCATCACGGAAATTCGCCGGCGCGTTCCTGGCTGCCGGGTAGAAGTTTTGATTCCTGATTTTCGCGGCGACTGGGCTGCGCTCCAGACCGTCCTTGCGGCGAATCCCGACGTTCTAAATCACAATATGGAGACGGTGCCACGGCTTTACCGGCAGGTTCGCAAGGGCGCGGAATGGGAACGGTCGCTGGAATTGCTGCACCGCGCGCGCGAGATGGCGGCGGAAACTCCCACTAAAACAGGCATGATGCTGGGTTTGGGAGAATCACGCGAGGAAGTGCTGGCGGCGATGGAAGAAATTGCCGCACAGGACACGCACATTCTCACGATTGGGCAATACATGCAGCCCACTCATGAGCATTTGCCCATCGTGCGATATGTTCCGCCAGCGGAATTTGCCGAATACAAATTCCTGGGGGAGCGGATGGGATTTCGCCATGTGGAAGCTGGGCCACTGGTGCGTTCTTCATATCACGCCTTCGAGCAGGAAGAAGCCGCGCGGGCTTGACTTGCGCGATTAGTTCCAGCCGAGGACCAACCTCCCGATTTCAGCGCGATGCCGGCATTTCTCCGGCAAGCTGGCGAACTCGCGCGGCGCACGCGGAGTCGTGGATGGGAGCGTCTCCCGCGGCGTGGAACGTGGCCGCCGCCGGGGCATGATTTCCAAGCTCCTGCTGAAGGTTTCCAATCACTAAGAGAAAGATGGGATTGCCGGGATATCGCGCGGCGAGCGGCTGGGCAATGGTCAGCGCGCGCTGGTAATCGTGATCATAGGTCCGTAGATTGGTGGCCAGATAAAAACGCGCGTCCACGGCAGTGAGCTGACCATCCTTCATGCCGCGCTCGAGCTGCTGAATCCCCAGCTCGCGGTTGCCGCCCGGAATACCCATGAGGAAGCGCAACACCTTGACGACGGGCGCTAAGGTATCCACGTAGTAGTTATAAAGACCCAAGCCCGTGTATGCATCCGCCAGGTTGGGATTCATCTGGACCGCGCGCAGAAATTCGCGGCGGGCGGCTACGGCACTATGGGCGGTGGCATGGTTACCGCCCTGCAGCCCGTAAAGCTGGGCTTTCATCGCTAGACCTATGCCAGCATAGAGGCGCATTTCCGCAGAATCATGTTGCGCGATCGCGCCGTTGCTCAGATCAATCTCGCGGTCGAGCAGGGCCAGATATTCATTGTCGCCACGCTGCGGGCCGCGCTTCCACGCGTTCACCATGCCCCACTTAACGGTGGACGACGCGCAGTAGATTTTCCACCAGCGCGCTTCCGCTTCCAGAATGTAGCCCAGGGGATTTCCCGGCTCGCGCTGCTGCAATTGGCGGAAAACCGGCATCGCTCCGTCTGGATCACCGCTGTATATCTTGTCCAGGGCTTTGGTCACTTCCGGTGGAATCTCCAGATTGCGGGCCGGAGACGTAGAAGGTCTCACGGATACCGAATCGCGTGACCGGGCAGAAGTCTGCGCCCTGGCAGACAGTGGCAGCGCCGCGCAAACCAGCGCTACACAGGTGTGTACAATCCATGAGAAGCATCTGCGCTCTTTAGTCACGGGGCAGTTCCCTCTTCGCAAAAGTAAACTCTGCGGCTTGCGGTAGCAATAGGCAAGAGTCCAGATTTGCTATGCTGGCGACTTCGCATGGCGGACACCATTACCAGCGGTAACCAACTAGAGCGTGGCCTCGGTCTCGCCGAAGCTACCGCTCTAAACATGATGGACATGGTGGGCATTGGCCCGTTCATCGTGATACCGCTGGTGATTCAAGAAATGGGCGGCCCGCAGTGCATGCTGGCCTGGATTGCGGGGGCGGCAATGGCGCTGCTGGATGGCTGCGTGTGGGCGGAACTTGGCGCGGCGATGCCGGAAGCGGGAGGAAGCTATGTTTTTCTCCGCGAAGAATACGGTCCGCGCGAGTGGGGGCGGCTGATGTCGTTCCTGCTGGTGTGGCAGACGCTAATTCAAGCGCCTCTGGTGATGGCATCGGGAGCGATTGGCTTCGCGCAATATTTTTCCTACCTAATCCCATTGAGCAAGTGGCAGCAAAAATCACTTTCCGCCGCGCTGATCGTGGCGCTGATTGCGCTGCTTTACCGGCGCATCAGCGGAATCGGAAAGTTGTCGCTGTTTCTGTGGGCTGGGGTGGTGGGTACGCTGCTGTGGATTATATTCGCCGGAGCCACCCATTTTCACGCCTCGCTGGCTTTCGATTTTCCAAAAGATGCATGGCACATATCGCCGGCATGGTTTGCGGCGTTGGGAGCAGCCACTGGAAAAACCATTTACACATACTGGGGCTATTACAATGTCTGCCATCTAGGCGGGGAAATCCGCGAGCCAGAGAAAAACATTCCGCGGGGAATTTTTCTCTCCATCATAGGCATTGCGGTGCTATATCTGGCCATGCAACTTAGCATTACAGGAGCGCTGCCATGGCGTGAAGCGGCGGGTTCGCCCTTTGTGGTGAGCACTTTTTTTGAACATCTCTATGGCGCACATGCTGCGCGGATCGCCACGATTATGGTGCTATGGGTGGCATTTGCATCGCTATTTGCGCTGATTCTGGGATATTCGCGCATTCCCTATGCCGCAGCACTCGATGGAAACTTTTTCCGAGTATTTTCGCGGCTGCATCCCAAGAAACACTTCCCCTATGTTTCTCTGCTGGCCTTGGGCGCGGCCGGGGCAATCTTCAGCGTTCTATTCCGGCTGGTGGACGTGATATCAGCGATTCTGGCGACGCGTTTGCTGGTGCAGTTTATTGGGCAGGCCGTCGGGCTGATGCGGCTGCACAGCCATTGGCCTTCCTCGCGGCTGCCATTTAAGATGAAGTTCTACCCGTGGCCGGTGGTGTTGACAATTTGCGGCTGGGGCGCATTGTTCGTGGCCGCGGGACCGAGATTCATGCTCGGGGGTGTTGTGGTAATTGGGACTGGCGTGGCGGCGTTCCTGGCGCGCGCTGCTTATGAAAAGCAATGGCCCTTTGTGGAATCCGCCCGGCAAGGCCAAGCATCCTGATTACATGCTCCGGTAATAGGTACGGCGAAGAGTGGAAAGGAAAACGGAGTGACAAAATCCAATCGAACGCTGGGCGCGCTGCCTGTTTCATTGGCATGCATTGCGATATGGGCGGTGATGTATGCCGCAATCTTTGTCGTTGGTCCCGTATGCGATCTCCACGCCGCGGGGGAAAGCTTGCCAGACACAGTGGAGGCGATCTCGAGGGCACGAGTCACCACACGAATCCTCTACGTGACGGCACATCCCGATGATGAATCGTCGGGCATTTTGACGTATCTATCGCGCGGGTTGAACGCCGACGTGGCGTTGCTCTCGGTCACGCGCGGTGAAGGCGGGCAAAATGCCATCGGCCCGGAACAGGGCCCCGAACTGGCAGTCCTGCGCACGAATGAGCTGCTGGCAGCCACCCGCGGTTATGGGGTTGGCTTATTTTTTACCAGCGCGCCCGACTTCGGATACTCAAAAACAGCAGAGGAAACATTGCATATCTGGGATGGCGTCGCCATTGAGGATATGGTTCGCGTCCTGCGAACTTTCCGCCCCGATGTAGTCATCAATCAATGGGGCGGAGTGCATTCGGGGCATGGGCAGCATCAGGCGACGGGCATACTGCTGCCGCAAGCGGCGGAAAAAGCTGCTGATTCCGCTGCGTTTCCAAAGCAAATCGCCGAAGGGCTTCATCCCTGGAGAGTGGGCCAAATATTGGAAATTTCCCGGAACGGCACTCCACCGGCGGGCGCGTGGCCGGTACCTGTTAATGATATTTCGCCGCTGTGGGGACGGACCTACGGCGAGATTGGATTGGACGCGTTTTCGCATCACCGCTCGCAGGGTATTACAGAGTTTCTTGACGCGCCATTCTTTCGCCAAGCCATTTACTTGCGCCCCACCGGTCCCGAAAAGCTCGACCCAAAGTCGCTGGCGAGGCCGCTGGATGCCCTCGCCGACCTCATTTCTGGTGCAACATCCAATGAGAAATCGAAAGTTAGCGAAACTCTGAATAAAGCGGATAACGCACTGGGAGAGGCGAGCGGAGAAGCGCTGGAATTGCACTGGGCAGAGGCGGCGAAGTCCATTGCAAAAGCAGGCAAGGACATCGCGGCGGTGCAGACCGCCAATTGCAGGAAATCGTCAAATGCCGCGCCAGACCCCGCATGGGATTTCTGCTGGGCGCTGTCGCAGGAACAATTGAAGATTGACACCGCGCTGGCAGATACCGCCGCGGTGAAAGTAGAAGCTCGCGCGATGCAAAGTGAACTCGTTGCCGGCGAATCCGCCACTGTCACTGTTCGAGAGCAATTCCGCGACGGCGTGGGCATTCGGGGGACCCACGTGGAATTGGAAGCGCCACAGGGCTGGGGCATCCAGCCTAAATCCACCAAGGATTCCAACAGCCCTCAGGTAGGCGGAGCTGCGGGCAATGGTCAAGTCTACGCCGTGGCAGTGCCGAAATCAGCTAGTGCGCCCACGTCACCAAACGACGCTATTGAGACCGAATCCGCGCCGCTGATTCCCGCGCGCTTCTCAGCGGAGATAGATGGCTTTCCGTTCGCTGTCGAAGAGCCAGTGATGTCGTTCCGAAAAACTTCCACGAGCGCTGAACTGGCGCCCCTCGCACTCGTTCCCGCGGTTACCCTCACCATCGAGCCAGCGGAATTGATGGTTCCCCTGAGCCGATTGGCCGCGCAGGCGAATCCCCTTGCGCTACTGGCCCGGATCCGCTATCACGGCAGCGGCAATGTACACGTAACCGCAGCACTGGGGACGCCGGCCGGATGGCGAGTAGCGCCTGTCGCCCCAATAGCGTTTTCTGGAGCGGGCGATCAACTTGTACGCTTCAGCATGAAGCCGCCAATCCGCGTTGCTCCAGGCGCCTACACATTGCATCCCTCGGCCAGCATCGGTGCGCGGCAATTCAACATGTCCGTGGAATCGTTGCCAACCTTGCCGTCTCGTCTGTATGGCGAGCCGGCACATGCCGCCGTGCATGTGCTGGATTTGAAAATTCCTTCCCGATTGCATATCGGATATATCGCGGCCGATAACGATCCTGTTCCCGATGAACTGAGACAGCTCGGTATCACCGTAGATTTGCTCACGGACGCGCAACTCGCCTTCAGCGATTTGAATCACTTTGACGCTATTGCGGTGGGCATTCGCGCATACGAATTGCGGCCGGCGGTGGTGCGCGTCAATGGGCGCCTCCTTGATTATGTGAAGGCAGGTGGAACCCTCCTGGTGCAATACCAGCGCGATTTCGCCTGGAACGCGCAGCAACTCGCGCCGTATCCCGCCACCATGCCCGGAGTTACTTCGCGAACCACCGATGAAAATTCGCCGGTGCGCTTTCTAGCTCCCAATAGCCCGCTGCTCAATTTCCCAAATCGCATCGGCCCGGCTGATTTTCAGGGATGGGGGCAGGAGCGCGGCCTGTATTATTGGGGAGATTTTGATCCGCGATACCAGGCGGTGCTGGCGTTTAAGGATCCCGGCGAAGACGAAGTCAACGGCCCGCTGGTTTGGACCCGCGACGGGAAAGGCCTGTACATCTACACGGGGATTTCGTTTTTCCGCCAGTTACCCGCCGGAGTTCCGGGAGCCTATCGGCTGTTCATCAACTTGCTAAGCCAGTCGCGCACCCACGCGGGCGCGTTATTGCCAACCGCAAGCACAGGCACAAGCCCGCGCTAGCCGAAACTGAATGCGAAGACGGGCGGTTGCTTAGAGGCTCGGCTAGAAAGTCTTGTAGATCTGCCACAGCCACGTGCCAAGACCGATGATGAACAGCCCTCCTGAGGCGAACATCAAGGAGTGAATTGGCTTGGTCAACCGTTCAATCTTGGAGACCAGCGCGCGCTGTTCCTGTGCCAGGTGATTTTCGGCTGACCCGATAAACACCTGATCGTCCTCATGGCCTTCGAGGAAAGCGCGCCATACGAACAGGATCAGCATAATGATGGTTACAACGGCCCAGAGAATCAGAAGATAAAACAGCAGTGGATTTTCCCGGAGAGCGTCCATGTTTGCCTCCTGGGCGCGCCTTCAACAGAAGCCAACCTAAAGTTTGGCCAAGGGCGGACCCGTATACGGGCGAATTATAGTCCCGAATGTGCACATTAGAGCAAGAAGATTTACGCTCAACCCGCGGTGGCCGCAACAGGCCAAAATATACCTCTGTTTGATTCACCAGACCATGGCCGTGCTATACTTTTCACCCGCTTGATAGAGCGCGACATTGTGTTGAATTCAGGCAGGGAATGGCGGAGGTGGTTTTATCGCTGAACGTGGACTTCGAATAAATGAGCGCATTCGCGCCCGGGAAGTGCGCCTGATTGATGACGAAGGCGGGCAGCGAGGCGTGGTTTCTCTTTTTGACGCGCTGAAAGCGGCGCGGGACAGCGGAACGGATCTGGTGGAAATCGTCCCCACATCCAATCCGCCGGTCTGTAAGCTGACCGATTACGGGCGCTTTCTGTACGAGCAGAACAAGAAAAATCACGAGAAGCGGCGTCATCAGAAAAGCACTCAGATTAAGGAAGTTAAGTTCCGTCCGGCGACTGCGGAGCATGATTACCAGGTTCGCAAGTCACAGATCATCCGCTTCCTCGGCGAGGGGCACAAGGTAAAAGCGATGATCTTCCATCGTGGCCGAGAGATGGCTCATCAGGATGTGGGCCGCGCTAAAATGAACCGGCTGCTGAAAGACATCGCCGATCATGCCCTGGTGGAATACGGCCCCCAGATGGAAGCGAATATTCTGTTGGCAATGCTAGGCCCGAAGAAAGGCGCGGCGCCGCGTCCGGCATCCGAGGCTGGCGAACAAGCCTAGGCTTGCTAGAAGCGACGATTCGGCGCTAATACAAATAGAGGTGCAGTTTGGCTAAGAAAACAAAATTAAAGTCACACCGGGGCGCGGCGAAGCGGCTTAAGATTACGTCCACCGGCAAGATCATGCGAATGCGTTCCGGCAAGCGCCACCTGCTTGGCACGAAAAAACCAAAGCGGATGCGGCGGCTGGGGAAATCCATCGAAGTGAACGCGGCGGACTTGGCCAACATGCGGTTAATGTTTCCTTACGGCAAGTTGTAATTCGCAGGGCTGTAAGCAGATTTTATTTTTACCCAAGGGTCAGGCAGCGCTTCAACGGGTGCCTGCCGACCCCGTCCCCGAGCAATCGCGGGACAGGTTTTATTTCGTGAGACAAACCCGTGGTGACGCGCTTGTCCGGTAGTTTTAAGAGAGCGTGTGTTCCGCGGTGTTTGTCTCCCCGTTTGCCACTCGCGGCATAGAGTGGTCGAGGAGATTTCCAATGCCTAGAGTTAAACGCGGCACCAAACGTCGCGCCAAGCGCAAAAAACTGCTGAAGCACGCCAAGGGCTTCTTCCTAACCAAGAGCAAGCTCTACCGGTCGGCGCGCGAGGCGGTCAACCGTTCGCTGCGCTATTCCTATCGCGACCGGCACAACAAAAAACGCGATTTCCGGCGGCTGTGGATACAGCGCCTGGGAGCAGCGGCGCGGAATCACGGCATGTCCTACAGCCAGCTTATTCACGGATTGAAGCTGGCCGGCATTGAGCTTGACCGCAAGATGCTGGCGGACATGGCTGTGAGAGACGATGCGGGATTCGGAACTTTGATTGAATCCGCCCAGAACGCGATAGCAGCTCGACCGAAGAAAGCCTAGCTTCATCGCAATTAAATTCTGTCCTGCCGCATGCGTTCGCCGGCGCCGGTTATCCCGTCGTGGCGAACTGGAGAATACATGGCGGAGCAGCACCGGCTACTACAGCAAACCTTCGAACAGCTAGGCATCACCGCGCCCGAGGATGTGGTGCGCTTATTTTGGGATGTCAGAACACATTTCAATTTGGAGCGCAGTACGCAGACGCAGGATGAAGCAGGTTTTGAGCGGCTTCGCAACGCATGGCTGGGGCGCAAGTCGGGCATACTGAGCGCCATCACTGACAATTGGCTGAAGCCCTCCACGCCGGAACTGAAGCGCGTTGTTGGCCAGCAACTCAATTCTCTCCGCGAGCATGTCGAAAGCGAAGTAGAGAAATTCCGCGCGGATGTGGCAGCCGCCGCGGAACAGACTGCCAATGCGCGCGAACGAATAGACCTCTCACTTCCCGGAGTACCGCGCACTATCGGCACCAAGCATATTGTCCGGCAGACCATCGAGGAAATCGAGCGCATCTTCGCGGCGATCGGGTTCTCGGTCGCCGAAGGCCCTGAAATTGAAAACACCTACTTCAATTTCGAGGCACTCAACATCCCCGAACATCATCCTGCGCGCGATGCCATGGACACGTTTTACGTTTGCGGCGGAACGGGCACGCACGCGCTGGTATTGCGAACGCACACCTCGCCGGTGCAGATTCATACCATGCTCGCGCATCAGCCTCCAGTGCGGATTATCGTGCCGGGCAAAGTGTACCGACGCGAAAATCCGGATGCCACCCACGGCTACATGTTTCATCAAGTGGAAGGGCTGGCTGTGGATACCGACATCACTTTTTGTGATTTTAAGGGCGTTGCGGAATACTTCGTCCGCGAATTCCTCGGTCCCCGCGTCAAGACCCGCCTGCGTCCCAGCTATTTCCAGTTTACGGAGCCTTCCGCGGAAGTGGATGCCAGCTGCATCTTCTGCGACAGCAGGGGCTGCCGGATCTGCAAGTTCACCGGATGGGTCGAGCTTTTTGGCGCGGGCATGGTGGACCCCGCCGTGTATGGTTTCGTCAATTACGACGCTGAGCGCTTTTCAGGCTTCGCTTTCGGCATGGGCGTGGACCGTTTGGCAATGATGAAACACGGAATTGACGAAGTGCCAAGACTTTTTCAGAACGACGTCCGGTTTCTGCGGCAGTTTTCCTAATCATCATGAAAATACTGTTTCCGTGGTTGAAAGAGTTTGTGGAGGTGATAGCGCCTGCGGCGGAAGTGGGCGCGCGCCTTACGTTGGCGGGCTTGCCAATGGAAAGCATTGAGGAGAGCCAGGCCGGCGCGGTGCTTGATCTTGAAGTCACCAACAATCGCGCGGATTGCCTGAGCCACTACGGGGTGGCTCGCGAGGCCGCGGCAATTTATCGCCTGCCATTAAGGCCGCTGCAGGTGACGTTGGAGGAGGGCAGCGAGCAGAGTTTGCGCGCTGTTAAGGTAAGCATTGAGTGCCCCGACCTGTGCCCTCGCTATACCGCGCGAGTCTTGCGCGGTGTGACCGTGCAGCCTTCGCCTTTGTGGCTTCGCGAACGGCTGGCGGCGCTGGGCCAGTCATCTGTCAATAACGTGGTGGACGTGGCCAACTACGTCATGTTTGAAATGGGCCAGCCGATGCACGCATTTGATCTGGCACGAATTGAGGAAGGCTTGGTGATTGTGCGGCGGTCACGGCCCAATGAGAAAATTCGCACGCTGGACGGCATTGAGCGCGTAATGCCGAAAGACACCTGCGTAATTGCGGATGCAAGTGGCGCTATCGCGATTGGCGGCGTGATGGGCGGCGCGAATTCGGAAATAAGCTTCGACAGCCACGACATTCTGCTGGAATCCGCGGCCTTCGATTCCATTAGTGTCCGCAAGACGTCCAAGGCTCTGGGACTGCGCTCCGAAGCGTCATTTCGATTCGAACGCGGCACCGATATTCAGATGGCTGAGGTGGCCTCGCGCCGCGCGGCGCAAATGATTTTGGGATTGGCCGGGGGCCAAGCGCCGGCCGGCATTATAGACGTTTTTCCCAACCCGCCGAAGGCCGTTGAAATCAAATTCACCAGGCGCGAGTGGCTGCGGGTGATGGGCGTGGACGTTCCTGACGAGGATGTTGAGGTGATACTCACAACCCTCGGATTCCAGCCAAACAGGATAGGTTCCCGATTGGCTCCAGGCGCAGTCGACGCCGCATGGCAATGCCGCCAGCCATCCTGGCGCCAGGACGTCAGCCGCGAAATTGATCTGATCGAGGAAATTGCGCGGCTGCACGGCTACGACAAATTTCCACCTCGCCTGCCTCCTGCGCGTGTTCCGGTAAAGCGTCTGCCTCTGGCGGCTGCTGAGGAACATCTGTGTGAGCGATTGACCGCGCTCGGCTATCAGGAGATTGTTTCCATTCCTTTGGTGAACGCGGAACGAGATGATCTTTTCCGCGGAGAGAATGACACGCCGCCGCAGCCAGCCATGGTGAGTAATCCCCTGGCGCAAGATGCGTCGCGCATGAGGTCGAGCGGCATTCTGAACATGCTGCAGGCCTTGGAATGGAACATCAATCATGGCCAGCGAGATTTGCGTCTGTTTGAAATCGGCAAACGGTATGAACTCCGCGATGGCGCGGACAGCGAAACGCGCATTTTGACGGTGGGGGCTACGGGCCAGACGCGAGCGAAGAATCTGTACGACAACTGCCCGGCGCGTGATTTTGGCTTCGCCGATTTGCGCGGCGATTTGGATTCCATTGGCGAACTTGCCGGGGGCTGGCTGTGGCAACCCGGCGGCCCCCCATGGCTTACCAGCGGACGTTCCGCGCGTTTATCGCTGGGCGGCGGGCCGCAGGAACAGGTGGGCCGCGCAGGTCAGTTGAGTCGCCGCGTGGCTGAGGAATTCAAGCTGCGCCAGGAAATTTTTCTCGCTGAAATTGATTTAACGCCGCTTCTGAACGCCATGGACGGCAATCTGGCCGCGCGGCGATTTACGGCGTGGCCACGCTTTCCCGCGGTGGAAAGAGATTTTTCGCTGATTCTTTCCGATGCCACATCGTACGGGGCGATCGCTGATGCGGTGCGTTCGCTGGGTATTGCGGAAGTTAGGCATGTGAGGCCTGTGGATCTGTTTCGCGGACCGAGTGTTGGCGAGCGGCGGTATTCCCTGCTGCTCCGGGTAACTTTTCAGAGCGAGAAAGCAACCTTAACCGACGCGCAGCTCTCTGAATTTTCTACGAGTATAATTGGCGCCCTCGAGCAGGTGGGCGCCACATTGCGGTCTAACTGATGTTTTTTCACGGTTCGATCTCGACAGCGGTAATTCTTCATTTATTTTTGGGCCAGAGTCTATTTTGTGATGCGGTATGCGGAGATATTCGGCGCTACGCGGGAGATGATCATCGGTGAAAGTTCAGATTTACGATCAGACGTACAACATCAATAGTGGCCAGGACGAATCTTATGCGCGTGAGCTGGCCGCCTATGTGGATGGGAAAATGAACGCGGTCGCGGATTCGACGCATACGGTGGATTCCGTGCGTGTGGCCGTGTTGGCGGCGCTCAATATCGCCGATGAGTTGTTTGCGCTGCGGGCCGAGCAGCGAAATTCCGCAGCCCCGCTTCGCCAGCGTCTGGAAAAATGCGTGGAACTCGTGGATGAGGCATTGCGGCAAAGTTCCTGAGATTCAGCGCGGGCCAATCATCAGATTGCCGGAACTGCCTGGATGGGGAGATTCGTTTTACGGATGCCGCAGGCATGATTTGGCTAGTGGCGTGAAATGCTGTAAAAATAATTTCGCTACGGCTGGCATACCGCGCTAGAATCTATGGCAGTCCTATGACGATCCCGACGCCAACTCGCGGAAGTAAGTGGAGTGGAGTGTTGCGCCGCGCCTTGGTGACCATGCTTATTGCATGGCTGCTCATAGCTGTCACCGCGGGAAATATTTGTCATCACCACACCGCTGGCTCCGAAGCAACCTGTTCCATCTGCCATTTTGGACATCAGCCCGCGCAGCCGCAAGCGGCATCTCAGCGTGTGGCCGTACTGGCAGTGCTTGACAGTGGGACGATTCTCGACAGCTTTGAAGCTCATGCCGGTCCTCCGCTGCCCCGTTCTCCCTCTCGCGCTCCCCCTGCCGTCTAACCCCCCTTCTTTTTTCTAGCGCTTTCGCGGCGCTTTCATATGTATTTTCAGCCGGTTTTCTAGCCGGGGATTTTAGTTATCGGCGGAGATATGACGCCCATGCAACTACGACAGTTATTGCATTTTGCGACGTTCGCTTTACTGGTTAGCGCGATTGCGCTGGTCGCTCGGGCACAAGCTCCTTCGCAAATGCCATTGGCCACGCCGCAAGGGCCTGTAAGGATCACATTGGATGAGGCCGTCCAGATTGCCCTGACGCACAACCACACTCTGTTGGCGGAGCGCACGACGATTAATCAGAATCAGGCGCAGGAAATTACAGCGAACTTGCGTCCCAATCCGGTACTGACTCTGGATTCCCAGTTTATTCCCATTTTCAGTCCGCAGAATTTAAGCGGCACCTATATTGACGATGTGGCCCAATTCGACGCCGGAGTGTCCTACCTTTTCGAGCGCGGAGACAAGCGCCAGCGCCGTCTCCAGGCGGCAAAAGATCAAACTGCGGAAACGCGTTCGACAGTGGCCGATAATGAGCGGACGCTTACCAACAACGTGGCCACCCAGTTCATCAATGCGCTGCTCGCGGAATCAACTCTCGACTTAGCCAATAGCGATTTAAAGGGTTTTCAGCAGACGGTGGACATTGGCCAGGAACAATACAAGGCAGGGGACATTAGCGAAGGCGATCTGCTGAAAATCCAGCTTCAGCTATTGCAGTTTCAGACCGACGTCTCCCAGGCGAGGCTTGCACGGGTCCAAGCTCTAACCATGTTGCGCCAGTTTCTAGGATATGGATCGGTTCCCGCCGATTACGATGTTGCCGGCGACCTGGCTTACCAGGCGATCACCGTGGGCAAGGAGGATCTGCAGGCAATGGCTCTACGCCAACGTCCGGACTTGCTGGCTGCGCATCAGGCGGTGATCGCGGCGAAGAGCCAGTACGACCTGGCCAAAGCAAATGGAAAGCAGGACGTGACGCTCACGTTCGATTACGACCACGTGTCGGCTTCAAACAATGGCTCATTTTTTTTCAATATGAATCTGCCGATTTTCAACCGCAACCAGGGTGAAATCGCCCGTACCAATTTCGTGATTGACGAATCCGTAGAGCAGGAAAAGGCCGCCTCGGAGACTGTCATGTCCGACGTGGAAAACGCTTATGAGGGTCTGCGCACCAATAACGAAGTGATTCAGCTTTACCAGAACGGCTACAGGGACCAAGCCACCAAATCGCGGGACATCAGCAAGTTTGCCTACGAACATGGCGCCGCCAGCCTATTGGATTTTCTGGATGCCGAGCGCAGTTATCGAGCGGCGGAATTGGCCTATCGCCAGTCCCTAGCCAGCTACATGATGGCGATGGAGCAACTCCGTGAAGCTGTGGGTACAAGGACATTGCCATGATCAAACTTAATGGCGGCACAATGCGGCAATTCAGAGTTGGCCTGATGCTGGCAATGCTTGTGGCACTTGGCGCGTGCAAGTCCAGTGAAAATAAGGCAGCTAGCCAGATGGTTTCGTTTTCCGGACAGGAAAAGGCCGCGGACACGGCGGCGTTGTTTTCTGTTCCGCGGGAACAGATGTCCCATGTGCAAGTTGTGACGGTCGAGCCGGCACCGCTTCAACGGACCCTGCGACTGGGCGGCGCCGTGGCCTATAACCAGTTTAAGACGACTCAGGTAATCAGCCCGGTGGGCGGACCGGTGAGCCGCATCCTCGTCGAGCCCGGACAGTTCGTCCATGCTGGCCAGCCGCTGCTGGAAATCAGCAGCCCGGATTATGCCTTGTTGCGCGCCACCTATTTGAAATCTTTGGACGCGTACCACCTCGCCGACCGCAATTACGCTCGCGCCAAAGAGCTTTATGCTCATCACGCCATTGCCGAGCGCGACTTGCAACAGGCCGAATCCGACCGCGCGCAAGCCCAGGCCGACTTGGATGCAGGCGGCGAAAGCCTTCGCATCCTAGGTATCCAGAAACCGGAAGGTTTGGCCAGTATTCCCAGCAGTCCGCAAATTCCACTGCTCGCCCCCATCGGCGGGGAAGTTGTTGAGCGCCTGGTCTCGCCCGGTCAGTTGCTGCAAGCCGGTGCCACACAGGCTTTCACGATCTCTGATTTGACCGACGTATGGGTGTTGGTTAACGTGGCGCAGAATGATCTCGCCGCCGTGCAATTGGGCGACAAAGTCACCATCCAAACGGACGCCTATCCTGACGTCTTCCACGGCACGATTTCCTACATCTCTCCGGGATTCGATCCCACAACGCGTACCGTGCAGGCCCGCATTGTAGTGGAAAATCACGGTGAGAAACTGAAAAAGGACATGTACGTGACCGCCTCAGTCGCCGCCGGGACGACTGCCGATGCCATTGCTTTACCCGATGCCGCCGTGCTGCGCGAAGACGGCCTCACGCAATCGGCATCGGCGACTTACACCTCCGGCTCCCGCCAACTCACCCTCCGCGCCTTCCGCTTCGGCGACGCCACCGGCGCCTACGGAGCCTTCACGTATCTTCGCCAGCCCGGCATGCACGCCGACGCCATCGGCCACGAAGGCGCTTCGTCCAGCGATCACTACCTCTTCTGGAACAGAACCACCGTCATCGACGCAACGTTCACCGGCTCGGCACCCGATGCGAAGTCGGCCCTCACCGCGCTGGCCGCNNCGCCACTCCCCGCCTCTGCCATCGACTTCGGCCTCGACACCGAGGTTGTCACCGCGCAATACGGCGCAGAAGGCCGTCTCACGCTGCTTCTCTACCCCACGCCGCAGATTGCCGGGGCTCATCTCAAAGCCATCGACGCGCTCGCAAAATCCTCGGGCTTTTCCACCAGGCGTGCCGGACCTCTCGTCGCCATCGTCGGCAACAGCGCATCGCCCCAAAAAGCGCAGCAGCTGCTCGCCGCCGTTCGCTTCAACGACTACGTCACCATCAATCATCCCGAAGGCTACGTTCCGGAAACGACGAAGCTCTACCGCTTGCTGAGGGGCATCACCATGCTCGTCGTCATTCTCTGTGGCGCCGCTTTCATTCTCGGCCTCTTCTTCGGCGGTGGCCGCGCGCTGTTTCGTTTCATCCGCGGCAAGCCCGTCTCCACGGTCTCCGAAGAGGAGTTCATCTCCCTGCACCTCGGCAGCTGAACCCGGCAGGCGCCCCCCGAGCCCGGCGGGTACCCCAGTTTTCCACAGCGGTGCGACT
>PKXT01000169.1:8469-10052 GCA_003133505.1 Acidobacteriota bacterium | reverse complement strand
ATTGCCGTGAGCCTCTGCAGGAATGGGTGAAGGTTTGCGATCAGGCGGTGCGCCGCGGCGTCCAGGCGTATGCATTTGCAAACAATCCTTACGCGGGCCACGGCCCGGCGACCGTGCGACTGTTTCAGGAGCTTTGGATGCAGGCGAAAAATGTGGGAAGGTCAGGAGGCGAAAATGAGCCGTCGGAAACCCAGCGATTTCGCGGTGGCGCGATGTGGTAACAAATTCGTTGTGGCGCGGGCGGGGAAATCGTATTATGTGCAAGCCAGAAATCCGAATTCCGGCTTAGGGCTAGTGGTCAAGATTCGAGATTTAGAAAAGGAGGGATTCACATGAGGAATGCCAAGAGAGTTTGGCGAGGTTGTGGTCTGCGTCAATCCGGTGTCGTTTTCCTTATCTTTTTGCTGGCGGCGGCAACTGCAAGCGCGCAGCAGGTCTCGGGCCAGTTGGGTTCGCCAGGTGCTACGACCACCGTCAATGGGAAACAGCTTCCAGCACCGCCGCCGAATTTCGGCGGCGTGATCAACGAGACCCTCGAAGGATCGAAGACCTGGTGGCCGCCGCGGATTGTGCCCCCAAAGGGCGCGCCCAACGTGCTCCTCATCATGACCGATGACCAGGGCTACGGCGTGAGTGGCACGTTCGGCGGTATCATCCCGACGCCGGCGCTGGACCGGATCGCCAAGGCGGGGGTACGATACACCGAATTCAACTCCACAGCACTGTGCTCGCCGACGCGGGCTGCNNCGGAGAACGCCACCATCGGCAGGATCCTCAAAGACAATGGTTACGCCACGTCGTGGTTCGGCAAGGACCACAACACGCCGGACTTCCAGTACAGCGTAGCGGGTCCTTTCGATCAATGGCCTTCGGGAATGGGTTTCGACTATTTCTATGGCTTCCTAGGCGGCGAAACCGACCAGTGGACGCCTCTTCTGTATCAGAACAACCGGCAGATCTTTCCGTGGGTGGGCAATCCCGGCTACAACCTCATTACTGACATGGCGGACGAGGCGATCAAGTACATGAGGGAACTTAAGGCCCAAACGCCCGACTCGCCGTGGTTCGTTTATTACGTCCCCGGCGGAAGCCACTCGCCGCACCAGCCGAAGCAGGAGTGGATCGACAAGTTCCACGGCAAGTTCGACATGGGCTGGAATGTCATGCGCGAGCAGATCTTCGCCAACCAAAAGCGGCTGGGAGTGATTCCAGAAAATGCGAAGCTCACCCCCTGGCCGGATAGCCTGCAGAAATGGGATTCGCTGTCGGCCGACGAGAAAAAACTATTCGACGTCATCGCGCGGGCCTNNTGTCGGCCGACGAGAAAAAACTCTTCGCCCGGCAAGCCGAGGTGTATGCGGGCTATACGGCTTATACCGACAATGAAATCGGCCGAGTAATTCAGCAGGTGGATGATATGGGAGAGCTTGACAACACGCTGATCATCTACATTTGCGGTGACAACGGCACCAGTCCCGAGGGCACGCTGGTCGGCACGCCCAACCAGTGGACCTCCTACAACGGCATCCTGGACTTCCCGATTGCTGATCAGATGAAGTTTTACGACGCCTGGGGCTCGGCGG
>PKXT01000169.1:0-8392 GCA_003133505.1 Acidobacteriota bacterium | reverse complement strand
ATTGACATCGTGCCCACGATTCTCGAAGCGACGGGTATCCCGGCGCCGGAGTACGTCGATGGCATCAAGCAGAAGCCGATCGAAGGCGTAAGCATGTTGTACACCTTCAGCAAGGCGAACGCCAACGCGCCCACGACCCACCACACCCAGTACTTCGAGATGATCAGCAATCGCGGGATCTTCCAGGACGGTTGGTACGCCAATACAACGCCCCCGCATGGGCCGTGGATATTGAACGCGCCCTTGCCTGCTCCGAACGATTACAAGTGGGAGCTTTACAACCTGACTGAGGATTATTCCCAGTTCAACGACCTCGCGGCGAAGATGCCTGACAAGCTGAAGGAAATGCAGAACCTATTTAACCAGGAAGCGGCCAAGTACAATGTGCTTCCGCTGGACAACAGGACATTCGCGCGAGCGGTCGAGCCGCGGCCGAGTGCGACGGCTGGCAAGACTGTGTTCACCTACACGGGGGTGAACCCCGGAATTCAAACCTCCTCCTCACCGAGCCTCCTAGGCAGGTCGTACACGATTACCGCCGATGTCGATGTGCCAGAGGGCGGCGGCAACGGGATGATCGTCACCACAGGGGGGCGCTGGGGCGGGTATGGTCTGTACCTACTCAACGGAAAGCCGGTGTTCGACTACAACATGCTCATCCTCGCTCAATACCGCTGGGAAGGCCAGCAGCCACTCTCCGCAGGCAAGCACACGATCGTGTACGACTACACCTATGACGGTCCCGGCGTTGCGAAGGGTGGCACCGGAGTGCTGAAGGTGGATGGCCAAGTCGTCGACTCACATAAGCAGCCAAACTCGATCGCTTTCCTGCAGGTGTCTGACGAGACATTCGACGTCGGGATCGACACCCGCACGGGTGTGAACGACAAGGACTACCAGGTGCCGTTTCCCTTCACCGGCACGATCACAAAGCTGACTTTCAACCTCGGGCCGATGCAACTGTCCGAAGCGGACAAAGGGACCGCTGCAAGCGCAATCGCCATAGCCAAAGACTAGGCCGAGAGGGGAAACTGCTCAGTCGCCGAGCGCGGTGGCTGAGTTAGGAGTCCGCTTGCCGCCGACGGGGCGGTCGTGGACTGCTGGGCGGGTTTGCCCGAGTGGGTGAGCGCTTGCTACAAGATCGCGGCACGCATTGGCCTTATTGCATATTCGCCTTGTGTTCACCTATGATGGCGGGGAGAGGCCATCATGGGAAGAACCTCGCCGACATTTGTGGCATTGCTGCACCAGACGCAGGAATACGGGGCGAAATTCAGGCGGGTGCTTCGACGCGATGATCGTCCCCACTTCGACCGGCTTTTTCACCAAGTGCGCTACTTCACGCCTGCGGCAATGTACCAATGCCACGATAACCCGATGGAAACGATCCTGCTTACCACCCACCTAGCTCACGAAAGGTGTATCGCC
Organism: Acidobacteriota bacterium; assembly: GCA_003133505.1. Taxonomy (GTDB): domain Bacteria; phylum Acidobacteriota; class Terriglobia; order Acidiferrales; family UBA7541; genus PALSA-278. The sequence goes on along the minus strand of PKXT01000169.1, from coordinate 6,964 downwards.
GCCATCGAAGAGACGCTGCGGAGCAAAGGGCACTTGCCTCCTGAGGTGGAAGCGCCGGCAGAACCCGGCGAGCTGCCGTTCGCGGAGGGATGACCCCACTACGCAGGACATGTGCGCCCTTAACCCGCCACCGCAGCCCATAGCGGCCCGAAGCGGGCCGATTGGATGCCGCAAGTGCGGCGGCGGTAAGCCGGGAAGGGGCTACGGATTGACCCGCTACCGTCCATTTTATATATGGGCGAGGCAGGCCCCGTATGGTCCACGAAGCCCCCCAAAACCCAGAAATCGCAAAAATGCCAGAGACCGCAGGAGTCGCTCCGTCACAGCGCAAAGCCGCGAGCCCTAACGCGGCGCATAAAGACGCCGCGCGGGGCGGCGCGGGGAATGACGCGGACGGCCGCCGCGGAGCCTCGATTGAAAACGATTGAACCGGGCGCTCTTGTCGTGGCATGAAACGCACCGGGAGGCGCAACATTGATTCTGTGCGAGGGCCAGCGCTTTGCGTCCCGCCACGTGAACAGGCCTTAGGCGCGTGGACAGGCGACTGTTCGATGGTAAAGGGAGTATCGCGACTAGGGAGTCTTCCACACCGCGTACGTTAGTCCACTTCCCCACGGCAATGTGCATATCTGGCTAGGTTCATAAGGGTTGGCGTTTTGTTGGCCGCATACAACCGCAGGGATCACCTCGGGTATAAACTGTGCCGGTGTCCACGGTCCCTGAGCATTGGCAGACAATACCCACACATCTTGCACTTTTAGATAGAAAACATCGTTGAGGCTGATGACCTCCTGAGGAGTGTTCGTGGCATAAGAGATTACTGTCCCCCCGATAGGCGCAAATTGCGGGGACCCTTTGTACTGCGCTTTGGCAAATGCCGCTACGACCCGTATTTTTTTTGTGATCTTTTGGTGGACGCTCTGTTGGTACGCTTCTTGCGGCCTCGCATGGATCGGCGCGTTAAAACCAACGACGCCCAGCAAGGTGATTGCAGCCACGGTCACCTTCTTCATGATTTTTCCTCCTTCGGTCATATAATCTTACCACCATACCGCAAGAGCGGAGTTGCCAGCGCTCGGAATCCCGCCCTCGGGCGAGTGTACGGGCCCCAGGATACGGTGCCCGGCTTTAGCGAAGCAGTGGTAATCAGCGATGGGCTCTGGAAGCGCCAATTCGGCGGCGATCCCCACGTCGTGGGCCGAAGAATTCGAGTGGACGAAGATGGCTACACCATTGTCGGAGTGATGCCGCCCGATTTCCGGCATCCCGGCCCTCGCGTCCGGCCTTGCAGGAAATCCGACTTCGCCGCTAGTGCGTGCGCAGCGAGTTGTGCCCGGCGCCATAGCGCGATTGAAACCAGGTTTGACCATTCAGCAGGCCCAACAACGGTTGGATGCGCTGGCCGCTCAGCTGACCGAGACTTATCCGAAGGATTATCCGTCCGGAACCAGATGGTCGCNNTGCTGATGGGCTCGGTCAATATGGCCAACCTCCTGGTAGCGCGCTCGTCCGCTCGCGGGAGTTGGCGATTCGTCAGGCCCTGGGCGCCTCGCGGGCGCGTTTGGTGCGGCAACTCCTAACCGAGAGCATACTCATATCGCTGGCCGGCGGCTTGGCCGCAGTGCTGGTTCTAGCGCTAACGAGAGGATCGCTGCTGGCACTTATGCCGGCCGATTTACCGCGTCTCACCGAAGTACACTTCGATGCCCGAGTGGTGGGCCTCGCCTGCGTGCTCTCGCTCGTTACCGGAATTCTATTCGGCTTGACGCCGGCGCTGCATGCCTCCCGCACCGATCCTAACCTGAATTTGAAGGAAGGCGCCCGATCCGGCACTCCCAGCCTGCGGCAGAATCGTTTTCGAGGCACTCTGGTGGCCACCGAGATCGCCTTGTCGGTGGTGTTGTTGAGCTGCACAGGACTACGGGTGCATAGCTTTTGGAACACTCTCCGCGTAAATCCCGGTTTCGATCCGAACGGCCTGATGGTTGCTCGCATCTGGCTTCCGTATCCCAATAACCCGGCCGCCAACCGGTATTTAACGGCTCCTCCACTAGCCGCTTTCAGCCGGGAAGTGCAGCGGCAGGTCAGGATGCTTCCCGGCATCGAGGATGCTGCGATGGGAGGCGACAACAGCGTTCCCTTGGTGTATAACGGCTTTGCTCGACGCGCTTTCTCGTTGCCCGACGAGTCCGATTCCGGCCAGAAGCAGCGCTCCGCCGAGTACGCCTCTGTGAGTCCGGACTTCTTCCGGGTGGTGCGTGCGCCTTTACTGCGCGGGCGAGTTTTTACTGAAGCGGATACGGATAAAACTAAGCCCGTCGTTCTGGTAAACGAATCCTTCGCGAAGCAGTATTTGTCAGGCCACGATGTCGGAAAGCGCATGAACTGCCTTGGCAAAGATTGGGAGATCGTGGGCGTGGTGGGCGACGTACGCGATGATGGCCTGGATACTCCAATTGCACCGCGCTTCTACGTGGCGCTCTATCAGGAACCCGCTAACGACTTAGCCGTTTTTCTGCGCGGCGCATCCGACTCAAGCGTGCTAAAGCAGGCCGCCACAAGAATCGTGCAGGGAATGGATCGCGACGCGCCGGTTTACGGCGTTCGAAGCTTGCGGGAAATGATGGCTGCTTCGCTCGCTCGCCGCAGGTTCTCGCTCTCCTTAATGGCAGTCTTTGGCGTGCTCGCGCTGTTTCTGGCATCCATTGGAATTTACGGCGTCATGGCCTATGCCGTGAACCAGCGGGCGCAGAAATTCAGCATTCAGATGGCTGTCGGCGCCGAAGCCCGCGACATTCTGCTCCTCGCCTTGCGCCCCGGCGTCATCCTCACGTTGACGGGAGTGGCGCTAGGTCTCGCGGCCGCGCAAGGCGCAACCCACCTGATGGCCAGTCTGCTCTTCGGCGTTTCGCCGGCAGATCCCATCACATTAGTCGGCATACCCATTGCCCTCGCATCAGTCGCCTTACTCGCGTGCTGGATTCCCGCGCGGCGTGCGGTTCGCATTCAGCCCGTCGTCGCGCTTCGATCCTAAGCAAGGAACCCACAGATGACGAACAAGCCAGACGGCTGGAAGACAAATTCGCCAAAGTTAATGTCGTCAATTAGAGGTCTGCAATGAAAGTATCTGTCTTTATCGGCACCAGCGTCGACGGCTTCATTGCGCGGCCGAATGGCGATCTTGACTTTCTGCCGGAGGGCGGCGGCGAGCCCCACGGCTACAACGAGTTCATTGCAGGCGTCGACGCGATTGTGATAGGCCGAAAGACCTTCGAGACCGTTCTGACCCTTCAGGTCTGGCCTTATGGTGACAAGCGCGTTGTGGTCCTGAGCAGCCGGCCACTGGACTTTTCCCCAGTGCGCGGAGGCGCTGTCGAACAGATGACTGGACCTCCGGCTGAGATCGTTTCGAAACTCGCCGCGAGTGGTGCCCACCACCTCTACGTCGACGGAGGGATCACGATTCAAAGGTTCCTACGTGCAGGCCTTATTCAACGTCTGATTATCACCCGAGTGCCTGTGCTCATTGGAGACGGAATTCCTCTCTTCGGCGCCCTGCCACGCGATCTGCGGCTCCGGCACCTAGCGACGCAGCACTATCCGAGCGGCCTGGTTAAGAGCGAGTACGATGTCGCCGAATGAAGTTTTATTTTCCTGCGTTATGGTCTAACCGAAGCGAGGAGGAGACTGTTTTCGCAGCGATTTTTTGATGTTGTGATCACGTCCGATTCAGGAGGCTTCCGTGCGATTTTTTGATTGCGGTGCTGGCATTTAGTACTCTCTTGGCGGCTCAGAAGCAGCCACCGAAAGGAACAGACATGGAGACGGCGCAAGAGGTTTTGATCCAGGAATGGACCGAAGCGATCTCGGCGCGGCTGGTCGCCCAGTGGGAGGGCTGGAAGAACCAGGATCCGGCACCTAATAATGTGATCGTAGCCGATGACTTCAATTCTTTCTCGCCCGATGGCTCCCGCCACACAGGAAGGCCCACGGCACAGCAGATGTCTGAGCAGCCCATTACCGCGTACAAGCTGCCGCAGTTGCGCGTCGTGCCGGTTGGAGCGGATGCGGCCCTCGTCACCTACTTCGCCGACGTCAAAACCCCTGGCGATATCGCTGAGTTTCAGATGGCCGTGGGCGAGTTCTGGGTGAAGCGTAACGGCCAGTGGCTCATTCACGGTTTCTCGGGCACGCTCATGAAATAAGTTAAGGTGAATGAGGCAGCAGGTGTAATGATGGAACGAATCGCAGAAACGTCCCCACGCCCCAGGACCAGGATTACCGGTGTGGTTTACTTGCTTTACTTTTTCACGGCCATACTTGGCCAGGTGCTCATTCGCGGAATTATTGTATCTGGCGACGCTGCGGCAACGGCAACCAACATCCTGGCGCACGAGCGATTGTTTCGGTTGAGTATGGCCGTCGGTCTCATTGCGACTGCGTTATACATCGCTGTAACGGTTCTCTTCTAAACTAAAAATGGTTATGGTGCCTCTTCGCCTGTTACGCCTCTTCTTGGCTCTCCTCGCTTGCAACGCTTGGAGCCAAGCGACTCCCGGCTCCCAGGACCACATCCGCGCGGTCGAGACCGGCCTCGGACCTCCCGTTGCCGTCTTCGGGCAGCCACCAGACCGCAGAGATCTACTGGCGGAGATGAACAGGCTCCACGTGCCGGCGGTCAGTATCGCAATCGTTCATGGCGGCAAGATCGAGTGGGCTAAGGGGTACGGCATCATGCGGGAGGGCGGCGCGCCCGTCACTCCCGACACCCTTTTCCAGGCCGCGTCCATCACCAAATCGGTCACCGCGATGGCCGCTCTTCACCTCGTCGAACAGGGCAAGCTCTCCCTCGACGCTCCCATCCAGACCGAACTAAAGAGCTGGACACTTCCGCAGAACAGTTTCACCGCACAGCATCCGGTCACGTTGCGCGAGCTTCTGTCCAACACCGCCGGGACCTCGATGTACGGCTTCGATGGATACGCCGCTGGAGCGCCCATTCCAACCCTCGAGCAGGTCCTCAATGGAGCCAAGCCCGCTAACTCTGCTCCCATCGTCGTCGAGATCGTTCCGGGAAGCGAATTTCACTACTCGGGCGGAGGTTTCACCATCGCGCAGCAGGCCATGATCGATGCCACGGGCAAGCCGTTCCCCGAGATCATGAAGACGATCGTCCTCGACCCCGTTGGAATGCGCAGCAGCACCTATCAGCAGCCGATTGACCCCGCACTGCTCCCGAATGTGGCGTTCCCGGTCGATAGCGACGGAAAGCCGATCCCCGGCGGGCCGCACACCTACCCGGAGATGGCCGCTGCCGCCCTCTGGACTACGCCTTCAGAACTCGCGCGCTGGATCATCGAGATGCAGCATTCGCTCGCAGGGAAGGCAAACCATGTTCTCTCTGCCGCAATGACCCGCATCATGCTCACAAGGGTCAAGAATTTCCCGGATTCGCCGGACGGCTACGGCCTAGGCGTCGCGGTGCTGACCGTCGGCGGTAAACCTGCCTTCACCCATGGCGGTGCGAACGAAGGCTACCGGTGCACCTACTTCGCCTACGAAAATGGTGATGGTGCCGTCGTGATGACGAACAGCGATAATGGGGACGCGCTCATCCGTGAGATCACGACCAGCATTGCTCAGGAGTACGGCTGGCCAGATCCGCAGGAGCAGCGCACGCTTGTCGCCGTGCCTCTAGCCAAGCAGATGCAGTTTGTCGGTAAGTTCGCCGCCAAGAACGACTCCAATTTCGAAATCACTTCCGGTGAAAACCACCTGCAGCTCTCCATTAACGGCGATCCACATCGGTCGCTTCTGACCTCGTCACCCACTTCGTTCTTTGTGACCGACAGTACGCTGCAGATGAGCTTCGAGACACCGGACCGCGGAGTCCTTATCTTCGGAAAGCAGAAAGTCCCATTTGAACGCGTAAAGGCAGAAACGCATTAATGTGTCTGGACCAATCGGTATACCCACAGTTTGTTGATCCTGTCCCATTCTCACCCAATAATCAATTCTATTCCCGAGAAGAGTGAACTCACGATTACTCTTAGCTGTAGCTTTTCAGTGCAAAGCCCACGGAATGGAGTGGTGTATAAATGCTTTTATAAAATTGACTAATATCCNNCCTGTGCGAGAGTGGCGCGATCATTTTGCGGCCACCTGCCATCCATAGCCCTGCCGGTGGTCTTGAATTCCGGGGCAGTCGCCGCGAGCGAGGTTCCCCCAACCCGAGCTTCTATAGCCCTCCAGTTGTCCATTACTTCCTTGCACAGCAGGAAAAAAGGCAATGGATTGCAGATGCTCAACGGTCGCCGAAACAGCCCCTGCTTGGCAAGGGAATAGGAACCGGCCTTAGCTATTGGGAGGCGATTATTTCGTCGCGCTGGGCTGGCAAAGTCGTCCGGTAATGCGCTGGTAGAGTTCATCACGTTTGCGAATGGCGCTGTTCCTCCTGAATGAACGGCAAGAGCCAAAATTAAAAGACGCGGTCTTCCATATAGCCACCACTATACGCCGCACGTATTTCGATTTGTCTCGCTTCTCAGTCTGAATTATCCAATCAAGTGAGGATAGGCCGCAAGGAATCACTCGGGGTGCATTGGCTGTAAACTGATCGGTGCTAGCGATAAACAATTCGTCGACACGCGGCGCTGCCACAGTTTCATTTGGCCACTAGCGGTGAGTGCGGCCGAAAGGCTGGCGGGTCTAAATCCCGGCGCTATGCAAGATCAACCCAAGAGAGATTTCTCGTCGCGGCGCAACGCCGCCCGCTCCCTTCGTTGCGTGTGGCACCGGAAGCGGATGGGCCGCGTAAACGACGACGCGTACTACAAGGCAAGTACCGGAACAGCATAGAGCCCTAGCTGGCGGCACGTCAGCTGGTTGGATACAATAGAGCCAGAGAGATTCCGCTCGTATGCAGCAAACTGAGTGAGCCAGCAGGAATTCAAAAGAATGCCGA
>PKXT01000219.1 GCA_003133505.1 Acidobacteriota bacterium | reverse complement strand
TGTAGGACAGTACACTAGCAGCACAACCGCAGGGATTCCAGTCTTGAGGATATTGAAAAGCAGGAGCGGATATTTTTCCATCCCCCGAGCCGGAGGATTGTTGCCACATGCACTTCAATAATCGGGTCATCGGGGAAGATAGCTCGATTGATGACGAGGAAATCGCACTTGCGGACGGTGTTGTAAATCGAGGGGCCTATTGGAAGCTGTTTCAGGGTATTGCTTGCCGCCGATGGCTTTGCGGTTCTCAAAAGCGTGAGCTTTGTGATTCCAAAACTCGATGGTAATCGCGTTCCCGTAGGGCTTCCTCGACAAAACTTTCCAGCCTACTCCCCGTCTTTGTCGCTTTCCGCCCACTGTTTGGAGGTGGGGGTGTAGTTTCGGATGATAAGCTCATTCGCCTTGCCTCGCTGGTCTGCCTTGCAAGAAACGAAACGGCTAGGGAAAAGGTCATCGGAAAGCAGATTGGCAACGACGTGGCGAAAACCCATCGCGGAAAGGCCTTCCAAAAGAACCCGTCAATTAGCAGGGTAACTTTGTATATAGTTCCCCTTGGATGTTATTGATTCTACTTGCCCCTGCGGGGAACACGCCGGTGGAGCTCATGCCCAAGCAACCGTGACTCATCTTCTTGAGAGGCCGACGATAGGGCGCAACTAAATGGTCACAAGCGTGGAAAGCTCGCGCAAAGGCGAAACAGAGTAGGGTGGTCAAAAATGGTGGCGTTGACCAATGCACCGAGAGCGGCTTTGGCGTCCAGAATTTCGTCAAACCTGCTTCTTGGGCCGCCGTGTAGAGCCCGCTTCGCATCCTCCGCCGCATGCTTCTCAATCTCCCCAGAGTGCATCTTGATCAATTCGTCCTTCAAGTAAGCGGTGATGGCCCCAAATTCTCCGCGGTCGAGCCAAATCCCATGACACTGAGGGCACCAGTCAACCACGATGGAGGATTTTCCAAAAACCACCGCGGCCATCAGACAGGACTTGCATTTAACGCAGGGGCGCTTGGTGGCGATTGCGCCGAGCTTTTCGATATTTTCAATCTCGTCATTCAGCCAGCGCAATGACGCGTCTTCCCTGTTTTTGAGTTGCCGAAGCTCGTCTTTAATCAGCCATATCCCTTTGCACTTTGGACAGCCTTCAAACTCCATCGAAAACACCGTGTACAAGTTCAGGGCATTCCCGCAGGCGGGGCATGCGTCGGTTGTGCTTCTCTCCAATTTGGCTCCGGCGATGGGGAGGACTTCCACCTGGAAGTCCGTCTCGCTGCTTGGTTTCTTGATCCGCTTGTACCAATAGGGAACATGGACGTTGTTTACAAAGTCAGAAAAACCCGCGCCCCGCACCGGCATGATTTTCGCCAGTTCGCTATCAACGAGGTTCAGTTCCCCCCCGTCGAGCCAAAACCCGGCGCAGTTTCTGCAATAGTGCAAAAAGATATCGTCCGATTCCAGGAATCTCACCTTCTCGAGATCGGAATTGTCGCATCGAGGACATTTCCTGGTCTGCGTCTCGGGCTCCTTGTCCTTCTCCCTCTCGCAATATTCGATGCTGCCCTTGACTTGAACTGCCATCTTGTCAAGTTCGCCCGCGTCCAGCCAGAGACTGCCGCATTTCTCACACATGTCGTAGGAAATCTGGGCCTTCTTGGTGGTGACCTGGTTGCTCGTCATTTCGGTGCCGCAATTCAAACAATTCACGCGTGATACCTCCCGGAAATCTTGCCGAAAATTTGTTTTGGCGTTCCGACGCCTGAAGTATACCGCCGTTTACCCGTGTCCAAAGGATTAGAGGACTTGTGCCGACGACCGGTTAGCGCTTGCGGGAGGGACCGGGAGGGGGGAGAGGCTCGGTCTTATTGAGGAAATACTGCTGGCCGATGGCGACGAGGTTGCTGGTCAAGATATAGAGCACCAGGCCGCTGGAAGAATGGAAGAACAGCGCGCCGAAAACGAGGGGCATGAGTCCCATCATTTTTTGCTGGACGGGGTCGACGGCGGCAGCGGTGGGAGTCATTTTCTGGGTGAGATACATGGTCGCCATCATCAGGACCGGCAAAATGAAATAGTGGTCGTAGGAAGAAAGATCGTGAACCCACAAAATCCAGGGAGCGTGGCGCAACTCAATCGCTCCGCCCAGAGTGCGATACAGCGCGGCCCATACGGGAAACTGGAGCAGCATGGGCAAGCAGCTCCCGACGGGATTTACGCCCTCCTTTTTGTAAAGCTCCATCATTTCCTCGTTTAATTTCTTTTTACGAGGATCGTTGGACGCGTACTTCTTGTATTTCGCCTGGAGGGAATCCACCTGAGGCTTGACGCGCTGCATTTTCTGCATGGAGCGCCAGCTTTTAATCTTCAGCGGAAATAACGCCATATTGATGACAAGGGTGAGGAAAATAATCGCCCAGCCATAGTTGGGAATGAAGCCGTGAATCCACTTGAGAACTTCCAGCAAAGGCTTGGCGATTATGCTGATGTAGCCGAAATTGACCAGCGCTTCGAGTGACGGATTCAGGTGGCCGAGGACGGTGATGTCCTTAGGGCCAACGTACATCCGGGAATGAAAGGGTTCCTGAGATATCGTGCCGGCGGCAATTTCCTCGACTGGCTCCTGGGAAATCGCACCTCCGTCTCCCTTGACGTTGTGCTGTTCCAACCAGTGCCAAAGAGCCACACCCGTACCGGGATCGGCCAGAAAGGCAGCGGCGAAAAACTGATCCTCAACGCCGGCGTAAATCATCGCGCCGGGCTGTTGCGCGGGAATTTGCTGCTGGCTAGAGACGCCGAGTTTCTTATAGGTGAGCAGGTTCAGCTTGTTGCCGGTATCGTAGAAAACGGTGACGAGCTGTGAGGCTTTATAGACGTTGGGATCGCCAAAGCCGCCGCGCCATGCCACGCCGACGGGGATGGACTTGCCGTCGAAAGTGACGGAGACGGTGAGGTCCACAACGTAGTCGGTGCTGAACTTGAGAGTCTTTTGGACGGCCAGATGGCCGTCGCTCCATTGCATGGTCACGTCAACGGGAGCGGTAATGGTTCCGGAATCCGGAGTGATTTTGTAGATCGCAGAATTGGCTTTTTCCTGAAGAGCGGCATCCTGCAAGAGCAGCGAGAGCGGCCAAGCGCCCACCTGCTGGGCGGTATTGGCGTTAATTAGATCGAGCGGACGGGGCGGCTTTTTGTCATCGCTATACTTGGAAAGCTGCCAGCTACGCGCGGTGGCACCGTGATTGGAGATTTCCACATGGTAAAGCGGGCTTTCGATGGTGATGCTCTTTTCGGAGTCGCCCTGGATAGCTTCAATGGGAGCGGGGGTCGCCGCAGGCGATGATGACTGAGCAATGGGAAGGGACGCTGCGCCTGGAAACGAGTTGCTTTGCGATGTCTGCGGCCCGGGAGATTTGGGAGGCGCGACCGGTTTTGCGAAATGGCTGAAGACCGCCAAAACGAGCAGCGAGAGAGCGAAAGCAATAAGAGCGTTATATTCAGGGCGAAATGCAAACTTTTTGGCCATTGTGGCTAAGCGCGGCAATCCATGGATTCGCGATCGGGCGATTCAGTAACAAGCGGCTTCGAAACGGGCGGTCTTGCTACGCGTAACTCGGGGACGGGATCAAAACCGTACACCGAAAATGGGCGGCAGCGCAGCAGGCGGCTGATGGCAAGCGCACCGCCGTGCCATACACCATGACGCGCGATGGCTTCGGCCGCATAACAGGAGCACGATGGTTGAAAGCGGCAAAGGCCACCGAGGAATGGCGCGAAGGTGATCTGGTAAGCGCGGACGGCGAGCAACAATGATCGCGCGGGGATGCTGGATGATGCCACAGGGGCGTTTATGGTGAAGGAGGACGGCTGGGCGAAGTGGTGCCGCGCAGCACGCGCAGGACTTCCGACGTCAATAGTGGAACAGAAGCCTTGACGGCGGGGGTCCTCGGTTGAATCACAATATCCCATCCCGAACCAATCTCCTGGCGATGCTGGCGCAAAATTTCGCGAATTCGCCGACGTACGCGATTGCGGACAACCGCCCCACCCAGGGCTTTGCGTACGCTCATTCCGAAACGGTTGCAGTCGAGGCTGTTGCGGCGGCAAAACGCGACAAACAGCGGGCAGGCCCGGCGCTGGCCTTCACGGTACACCGCATCGAACTGGCGGCGATGCACCAAGCGGAAGGCGCGGGGCCATTCCGCGGAGGAAGTGAGCGCGGCGTCAGACGCGGGTGAGGGCGTGACGTCCCTTGGCGCGGCGGCGTGCAAGGACCGCCTGACCGGCTTTAGACTTCATGCGCTTGCGGAAACCGTGCTTTTTATGACGACGCCTCACACGAGGCTGATATGTACGCTTTGGCAAAGTCCTCTCCCCCAACCCGCGATACCAATCGCGGGCGAACATAATCGAACGTTAAGTTTATGCGACCCGCGGGGAAGGGTCAAATACCGCGTCCTTTATGTTGTGAAGAGGGTTAAGGTTTCGAGGGCGCCGCGGATGCAGATTGCGGCTTTGGCTCGTCCAAGTCGTCCTGCATCCACCTAAACAGGTTGTCAGCCAAACGATCACCCGCGTCCAAATTGAACCCTTCAGCTTTTTTCTGGACGTTCAGAGTCACCAGGCTTTCCCCGTGATTTTTGGTGGCTGCGACCTTCAAATTGCAGTTGAACCCGGAGGAGAAAGCCGAGGCTCCGGTCTGGAATACGACGAGTCGCGCGTCCTTATCCACGTACTGAACTACATGGTGCTCGCTAATAACGTGCATGGCCGACTTGAAAACCTGGTCTGGCGAGGCTTGGTAAGTGTGCGTTTTAGGTTTGGCGATTGCAGGCGCAGCCCAAACAAAAAAGCCCATACACAAAAACAAAATGAAGGTCCTCATCTCAGTCCTCCTTAACCTTTTGCGCAGGCCACCCCTCGAAATGAAAGGGCCGCTTAACCGCATATATGGGACGGACAAGAGCGCGGCAAAGGTTTCGCGGGGGCGAATGCGTCAAGGTTTTGCCGGTACCGAAGTGGCTGGGACGGAAGACGGGACGGTGGAACCGGACCCCGGCGGGGAGACCTGGGAAGCTGATCGGGATATGGCGGCTGCGCCAGCCGCATGGAAGTTTGAGGAGTGCATGACTAGGCTCAAGTGAAGATCTCCATCCTGCTGGGAAATTACGCTATCGGAATCAACGTATGTGGGAAACCACATCTGACCCACAATATTTTCGCGATAAATTTCGAATTGTTGGAACGGTTCATCAATGCTTTCACTGTGGGCAACGTCGCTGACAAACCGGCCATAGCTCTTGACGATTGCTACGTCGTGGTCGTCCACCCAGACGACGCCGTCGAACCTACGGATGGCACGGCCGATTTGTTTGGGCTGCACGCGCAGGATGTAGGCGTGGATTTCGTCGAGCATTTCCTCGCCTTCAAAGGTTACGTTGTAATTGGGAAGTTGCGCGGTGGTGAGAATGAAAAGAGGGGCGGATGTGAGTTTGTCCAACTCAAAGCGGAGGGAATAGGCACGTTTGAGGGTGGAAGCCGCGGATTTCAGGACGTGTTCGCGGCGTTGGCCATCGGCCTCGAAAGAGACGCGACTGGTAACCGTGAAATCGCCGCCGGGGTCATCGGGCCCGGCGAGTTCCTTTACGAAGATAAACTGGTCGAAGGTATAGGTGAAGTAGGCCTGCTGAATGGCGTCTTCGTTCCTGGCCACTTGTTGAACCAACTGCGGCAGAGGAATCGGAGGAGGTCCGGGAGTGGGGACAGACGAAATGCGTTTGACCTCAAACTTGGGAGGCGCGGCCATAGGCCCTTCGGTCTGAGCGGGAATCGGCGCGGCGGTGTAAAACAGGCAGACCCCAACCAAGACGAATCGCCGGATGATTGTTAGCATGGCTCTAGTTATAGTAGATGCATTCCCGGAGAGATGTATTGCCTGGACGAGGCAGTATTGGCCTCAGGGGCTAGTGTACTGTCCCGGATA
>PKXT01000162.1 GCA_003133505.1 Acidobacteriota bacterium | reverse complement strand
TCCGAGCCATTGTCCGAGCGAACGTGTTCCGGGATTCCCCGCCACAGCTAGCCCTCATGCTAGCAGCGACGAATAGACAGCCAAAAATATCGGGGTTTCTAATCGCCACCCTAACCACAGTCGTGATTTGTTATCCATCGCTTAATCAATTACTTACGCGCTTCTAACCGCCGCTAGAATGAAATTTGGGGAATTTACAGAAAAAAACAAATGCAGATCCGTTCGGCCCGCCAAAAAGCGTCGGGCCTCAGGATGACGCGCTGGCGCAAGGAGAACCCACGCATCAATTGACGACAGGGGAACTGGAGATGATTTTCAAGCTCGTGCCGACGGGAGCGCGAGAGGCGCGCAAGTGGTTCCACTTGCGGAGGGAGGCGGTGGAGACGCCGAAGCGGGAGGCGATATCCTCAAGAGTATCGCCACGGCGGACGCGGTAATGAATTATGCGGCTGGAAGGCGGCGGGGCAGTGGGAATCACAACGAGCGCGCCGGGCGCGGGAGGGTCGTCCTCGGCGAGATGATTGGCGCTGGAAAGCGAAGCGAGCGTGACATGGTAGCGGCGGGCGACGGAATCGAGGGTTTCGCCCTGCTCCATGCGATGCTCGCGCCAACTGAGCCACTTATCGGCGGGAACAGCGGCAATAGCCGCCTGAAAACGTTCGGCAGTGCCAGCCGGAACGTGCAACTGAAAGCCTGGGTCGTCGGGCGTGACCGCGCGAAGGAGCGACGGATTCAACATGCGCAGCGATTCGACGCTGGAATCGGTGGCATCGGCGACCAACTGAAGACTGATGGAATGGCCGGGCTGGACGGAGTCGGTCTGGAGCGGCGGTTCGGGCGAGACTTTGATGCCATAGCGCGCGGGATCCTTGGCTATTAAAGTCATGGCCAAAATAATGGGGACGTAATTGCGCGTTTCACCGGGGAGAGCGTCGCGCTTTTGCAGTTCCCAAAAGTCGGCGTAGCCGGTGTGCTCGACGGCGCGAGCCACATTCAACGGGCCGGAATTATACGCGGCCATCACCAGATACCAGTCACCCAGCACCTGATACAGATCGCGAAAATGGCGCGCGGCGGCCCGGGTGGATTTTACGGGATCGTTGCGGTCGTCTTCCCAGGCGGTGCGTTGCAAGCCGTATTCCTCGCCGGTGTAGGGCATGAACTGCCAGATCCCGCGCGCTCCCGCGCGAGAAACGGCCTGGGGCTGAAAGGCGGATTCGGCCTGGGCGAGATACATGAGGTCCTGGGGCACGCCCTCTTCCTTGAGGGTCTGGCGAATCATGTCCTGATAGAGGCCGGCGCGGCGGAGGCCGGTTTCAACAATGGCGCGGCCCCGGCGTGTCTCAAAAACGCTCAGGTAAGCCAGGACGGAATCGTTGACGGTAAGCGGCACGTCATGGGGGACGGCAATCAACTCCTGTTCGGCGGCGTGGGCCAGGCGGGGATCGCTGGCGGGAAGCGACAGGCTGGCGATTTCCTCGATGGGAGCGGGCTCAAGATCGTCGCTCTCTTCCTGGTTTTCCTGCTGGTCGGCGGCCTCCTCAACAGGAGCCTCCTTTGTTTCAAAAGCGCCCATGGCTTCGGCGAGCTTATCAAAAAGCGCGCGGAGACGGGGATCGCGCTCGACGGAAAATCCGCTGGCGAGGAGGCGATTGCCGGCGCGGTTCCATTCCTCACGGGCTGCCTCGGAATTGCCGGCATTGAAAAGCTGCTGGCCCTTATCGAGCTGGGCCTGGATCTGGACAACGAGGACATCCACGGCAGGCTGCGGAGTGACGGTCAGCCAGCCGGGAGTATAGGGCCCGAGGGGCAGATGCTGGAGAACTTTGGCGTCCTGCTGCGGTGCCGGTGTGCCAGCGGGTGGATGAGCCCTAACGGACTGGCGCGGAGCCTGGTTGCATGCCGCCAGAGTCAACAATCCGATGCCAGCCAGAATGCCAGCGGCAAAAATATTTCGCGAAACGTTCATTAATCTCCAGTTACATGGATGCAAAGCGAACGGGATGCGTTGGGCCGGGATCAACGTGCGGCGGCGCGGCATTCGTTTGCCAAGGGGAGTTTACGACCGCGCTTAGGGGAGGGTCAACCAAATTGGTCGCCCGTGGCCGACTCTCGCCGCCGATGCGACGGAGCTTGCGACGCCGTAGCCGCGCGCCACGACATTCAATCCATAAAAACGGCAACCTCGCTGAGATTCTTTTTGACGATGTTAGGAACCTCGGCGCCCTCGGCGGGGAATCCGACAGGAATCAAAAGAAAAGCCTTCTCGTTCGCAGGCCGCTGAAGGAGGCGACTTAGGAAGCCCATGGGGCTTGGCGTATGAGTCAGTGTGGCCAGTCCCATGCAATGAAGAGCAGCAATGAGAAAGCCGCAGGCAATGCCAACAGATTCCTGAACGTAGTAGTGCTTGATTTTTCGCTCGTTTCCTTCGACGCCGGTGGAAATTCCATAATCCACGCGAAAGATTGCGATGAGATAAGGGGCTACCTCAAGAAATTCCTTGTGCCAATCGGTTCCCAAGGCAGCGAGAGCGTCGAGCCACTCGCCGGGGAACCGGCGTTCATAATTGTCCCTCTCCTCAGCTTCGGCGGCGATGCGAATCTCGCGCTTGATCTCCGCGTTTGAAACCACCACAAACCGCCAGGGTTGCTGATTAGCTCCGGAGGGCGCGCGGGAAGCAATAGTGAGAGCTATTTCGACAAGCTCACGTGGGACAGGCCGGGGCGAAAACTGGCGAACGGTGCGGCGAGTTCGCATGCGGGATTCGAAGTCTTTGGCGCGGAAAAGCTGTTGTTCCGGAGAAAGAAATTCAAATTCAAGAGGAACAAAAAGATGATCGTTTCGTTTGGACATCTTGCCTCCGGGCTTGCTTGGTGCCCGAGCGTCGCGGTTCGCATGGCCGCCTCCGGCATCCGAAAGTTGGAATGCCTACCCCGCGGGAACGGTTTTTCGGCCGGTGGCGATGCGGACAGGGGGAAAGATCCAAAAGCTGAGACCTGATTTCCGGGCATCGGCGATCCCGCGTTTTTTCAGGTCTTCGACGTACTGGCCAACATGCTTGAAATCCATCAGCGCAACCTGACCACCTGGTTTCAGAACGCGCACAATTTCCGCGATCGCTTCGCGGCGGCCATCGCGGCTGGAAATATTGTGAATGGAAAGATTGGCAACGACCGCGTCGATGGATTGATCCTGGAAAGGCAACTTCTGCATGTCGCCATCCCGCACCTCCACGCGGCCGGCAACATTTTCGAGCCGCGCGTTTCTAAGAGCCGCTTCCCGCGAATTGTCGCTCTGATCCACCTGAGACCAGAGGTCGATTCCCAAGGAATGCCCCCGAGGAAGCCGCTTGGCCGCACCGATGAGCAAGAGGCCGTGGCCGCAGCCCAGGTCGAGAACTGTTTCATCGCCGCGAAGATGCAAATCATCAAGCAAATGGTCGCGCGCACGATATTTCCCGTAGAAGCTGCTAGCCATCAACAGGAAAGACTCGATGAAGAAAACGATGCCGGTAAAGAACATGGCATTGGCAACCCCAATCAGAGGGCCGATATGCCGAGGCTGTGACCAGGCAATGAGGAACCATCCCGCAATGGAGAGCGCTGGACCGCCGAGCAGAAATCCGCGAACAAGTCCTGGAGCATCGAGGCCATAATCAGGCTTTTCATTGTTCATTAGGAAATCCTTGGTAATGCCCCGCGTCATCTCCCGATGAGACTTTGGTCAGACGAGATCGGAAACCCAGGTTCGCGTTAAGGAAGCACGTACCAGACTTACTATCATAGCCCAGCGGTTCGTGTTCGCTGGCTCGGACATAACGGATTCCTTCGTAGGACGGATGACCCTGTGAGCAGCGACATTCTAATGCGGGTACTTCGCTCTAATCAGCACGACAAGAGTCGGGGGTTAGGCGAGGGCCTGGCGCAAATCTTCGATGAGGTCGGCGGGACCCTCGATGCCGACCGAGACGCGAACGCAGCCGGGCGCAACGCCCGCGGCCCGGAGTTCGGCGGGGGACATGCGGTAGTGCGAGGTGTAGGCCGGGAGAGCGACGAGAGATTCTACTCCGCCGAGGCTTACGGCCAGCAGAAAGATGCGCACGCGGTCGCAGAAATGGCGGGCTGCGGCGATGCCTCCCTTGACGTCGAACGACAACATGCCACCGAAGCCACCGTGCATCTGGCGGCGGGCGAGAGCGTGGTCGGGATGGGAGGGAAGTCCGGGATAGTGGACGCGCTCCACTTTGGGATGGCGTTCCAGAAAGCGGGCGACCGCGAGGGCGGATTCACACTGGCGATGAACACGAATTTCGAGAGTCTTCATTCCGCGAATCAGGCGATAGGCGGCGCTGGGGTCCATTGACCCGCCGAGGTAGATAATATTTTCGCGGACGCGGTCAATTAGTGCGCGGCTGCCGGCGGCGGCGCNNAATGGCCGGCAAGATATTTCGTGGCACTATGCAGGGCGATGTCAATGCCGAGCTCAATGGGCCACTGCAAGACGGGGCTGGCGAAGGTTGTGTCCATCAGAGAAACAAGTTTGTGCTTGCGGGCGAAAGCCGCGGCGCGGCGGATATCCACCAGGCGCAGCCCGGGATTGGTGGGGCTTTCGATGTAAAGCGCGCGGGTTTTGGGGGTGACGAGATTGTCCACACCGGCAAGATCGTTCTCGACATACCTCACGGTGATTCCAAAGCGAGGGAAGAGATCGCGCATCAGGCGATAGGTGCCGCCATAAAGCTGGCGAGTGGCGATGAGTTCGTCGCCGGACTGGAGCACGGCGAGAAGGGCGCTGCTGATGGCAGCCATACCCGAAGCGGTGACCACAGCAGCTTCGGCGTTTTCGAGTGAGGCGAGCTTGGCTTCGGCGACAGCGAGGGTGGGATTGCCATAGCGCGTATAGATGTAGGCGGTGCTGCGGCCTTCGGCCCAGCGCTTCATTTCGGCGGTGCTTTCAAACGTGAAAGTGGAGGAGTAAATGACGGGAGTGGCGACCGGGCCGCCGACTCCGTGTTTTTCCTCGCCGGCGTGAATCGCGCGAGTGGCCGCGGCCAAGGATTTTTTCGGGGACGGCTTCGATTTTTTTGGCATGACTACGTTTACCGCGCATGTTCGTTGCGCGCAAGGGCCAATTTGGTGCGGGAAGCAGGAGCCCAATTGGATGGGGAATTGAGCCAGACTGCGCTTCAGC
>PKXT01000174.1 GCA_003133505.1 Acidobacteriota bacterium | reverse complement strand
TACCGTTATCAGACTCGCCCCTGGGAGATGACCTATTCTCCGGTGCCATGCACCCACTGCTCGAATGGATGTAAAACCACGCTAAGCGTGCGCAATAACGAAATCATGCGGGCCAACAATCGGGACCATTCGGGAGTCAATGGCGAATTTCTCTGCTCCAAAGGCCGCTTTGCCTACGATTTCACCGCACATCCTGATCGCGTGCGCCAGCCATTGGTGCGGCGCAACGGTAGTCTGCAACCCGCCACCTGGGAAGATGCGCTTGAGGAAATCGCTCGCCGCTTNNAAGAAGATTACGTGCTGGGCCGTTTTGCGCGCGCAACGCTGGGCACTAATAACATTGACCATCACCGCACCGCCGATTATGCCGGTCTCGCCGTTTCCCTTGGAAAACGCGCCCAGGGCCGACTCGCGACCATGGAGCAAATTGCCACCGCGCCGGCCATCCTGCTGATTGGAAATGACGCGACGCAGCAAAATCCCCTGGTCGCATGGCAGATACGCAACGCGGTATGCCAAAATAACGCCAGACTTTACATTGTCCATGCTGGCCTGTTGAAACTCGAGAGGCAGGCCGCCCAATTCGTGAAGATACCTGCGGGAACAGAATCCTCCGTTGTTAAATGGCTGGCCAACGCCGCGGCGGATGTGGCGGGCGCGCTGGCCGAAGCGCAAATAAGCGATTCTTTGAAGGATTTGCGAACGGCTCTGCAGAAAGAAAATGATCTCGTGATTTTGTTTGGCGCGGCGATTGCGGGCAAGGTGTTGCGCCAATTGGTCGCCTTTGGCGATGGACTCTCCGGCCAGACCCGCTACATGGCATTGGGCGATTACGCCAATTCACGCGGCGCGGCCGATATGGGGATTCTGCCCGATTTCCTCCCGGGCTATGCGCATGTTAGCGATCCCGCCGTCCGAGCCGCCTTTGGCAAACTTTGGGGGGCGGAGTTGCCTTCTGCGCCGGGAATGGACGCTCGCGCCATCATGAACGCCGCAGCCGCCGGAAGTTTGCGCGCGCTTTACGTTGTCGGCGCGAACCCGGTGAAAACGTTTTCGGTTCCCACGCCGGATCGCCTGGCCGGCCTGGATTTGCTGGTTGTCCAGGACATGTTTCTCACCGAAACCGCCCAGCGCGCCGACATTGTGCTGCCCGCGGCCAGCAGTTATGAAAAAGACGGCACCCTCACCAACACCGCCGGCGAAGTGCAAATGACCCGCCGCGCTGTGGATTCGCAAGGCCCGCGCACGGATTTCGATTTACTGCGCATTTTGATTCACCAGCTTTCTGCTCTTGGATTGGGCACGGCGATGCGAGCGCGAACGCCGGAAGCCGTTTTCGAGGAAATTCAGCGGCACGTCAGCGGCTACTCCGTTTCCATGGCCGACCTATTAATGGGTCGCGCGGAAAACGCGGTTGCGGTTACTGCGGCGGCGGACACCGGCTACGACGTTGGGGCCGGCGCGGTGTTCTCGTCCAACGACACGCTTTTCACCAGTGGCACTTTGGGGCGGTATTGTTCCAAACTCACTTCCTGTAACGAGGCAAAGGATATTCCTTGGAGTTCGTCTCCCACCACGCAATCCTGGTGGTATCGGTAGTCAAGATCGCGGTCTTGCTGTTTATTGTGCTGACCGCGCTGGCCTACCTCACCTGGTTTGAAAGAAAGGTCGTCGCGCACATTCAGTCGCGGCTGGGGCCGGTATTCACCGGTCCGCATGGATTATTGCAGCCGCTGGCCGATGGCCTGAAGTTCATGTTCAAGGAGGACGTCACCCCTCCCGGCGCGGATCGTTTTGTGTACGTGCTGGCGCCGCTGCTTTCCTTTTCGCTGGCTATTACCGCTCTCGCGCTGATTCCCTTTGGTCCCGGGACGATTTCGATTCTGGGGCAGCAAAAACCACTTGCCATCGCTCATGTCAGCCTGGGGCTTTTGTTTCTCTTCGCAATTACTTCCATTGGCGTTTATGGCGTGGCACTGGCGGGATGGTCCTCCAACAGCAAATATCCGCTGCTGGGCGGACTGCGCAGCTCCGCGCAGATGATCAGCTACGAAGTCTCTTTGACGCTTTCGGTTGTTGGCGTGCTGCTGATGGCGGGGAGCTTCGATTTCGATAGCATCATCCAAAGCCAGTCGGGCCGATGGCTCGGCTTCATTCCGCGCTGGAACCTTATCCCGCAAATTGTGGGTTTTCTTTGCTATTTCACGGCCGCACTGGCGGAGACCAATCGCGCGCCGTTTGATTTGCCCGAGGCCGAATCCGAGCTGGTGGCCGGCTTCCATACGGAATATTCCAGTTTTAAGTTCGCCATGTTTTTTATGGCTGAATACGCCAACATGATTACTGTTTCCTGCTTGGCAACGGTTCTGTTTCTGGGTGGATGGCTGTCGCCCCTTTCCAGTTCGTGGCACTGGGCGTGGTATTTGCCGTCACTGCTGCTGATTCTCGGCGGACTGGCCACCATCGTGGACGGGATCTGGAAAATGCGCGGCCTTGCTCGCGTCATTCTGCCCTTCATGGGAGTGGTCCTCATCGCCGTGGGCCTGCTCTGTACTCGTCCTGGCGTGATCGGCGTGGTGCAGGGGCCATTCTGGTTTCTGCTGAAGGTTTTCTTCCTCCTGTTTTTTTACGTATGGGCGCGCGGCACGCTGCCCCGCCTCCGTTACGACCAGTTGATGGATTTCGGATGGAAATTATTGCTGCCGGTGGCGCTGGCTAATCTGGTGATAACCAGTCTCGTGGTCCTGCTGGTGAACCGCTAATGACCCTGCCAATCCTCCTGTTTTTTGTTTTCGCGGGCATTGCGGTGGGTGGCGCATTGTCATTGATTTTCGCGCGCGAGCCGATTCACAGCGCGCTGGCCTTGATTTTGGTGATGGTCGCTCTGGCGGTCCTCTATCTGCTGATGGGAGCGGGATTCATTTCGGCCGTGCAGATCATCGTCTATGCCGGCGCGATCATGGTGCTGTTTGTCTTCGTAATCATGCTGCTCAACGCCGGCGTCGAAAATCGCACCCAGCACAGCATCATGGCTCGCTGGCTTGGCATTCCGTTGGCCGTTTTCCTGATTGGTGATTTGGCTTACTGGATGGCGCGGGGAGCTCACGCGCTTCCGCTTGCCGAGCGTTCCGGCTCGCTCGCCGCTGGGCCGGTTTCCACCCAGGACCTTTCCTTGCACTTATTCCAGTCTTACTTGTTCCCCTTCGAAATTACGTCCATCCTGATTTTGATTGCGGTGCTGGGCGCCGTGGTGCTGGCGCGGAGGGAACCATGAACGGCATTCCCCTCTCCTATTTTCTTGTGCTCAGCGCCATTCTTTTTGGTTTGGGCGTGCTGGGATTCATATTCAAGCGCAACATCATCACCATCTTTATGTGCATCGAGCTGATGCTCAATGCCGCCAACCTGACGTTCGTCA
>PKXT01000343.1 GCA_003133505.1 Acidobacteriota bacterium | reverse complement strand
TTTCCGCTTCGCCGCTGTGATCAATTAATGTGAAGAGCGCGACGCCCTTCACAGCCAGGATTTTCTTCAAATTCTCCACGGTTTGCTCCACCGGGTAATTGCTGGGCAGGCTGATGATGCCGTTGTCCTGCGACGGTGCGGGCACGGATGCCTCCAATGGTTTCATGGTGAGTTCACTACAAACCATGGACCGAAATCAAATACACTGCCAGGGCCAGCCCCACCGCAGCGAAAATCATTGCCACTGTAATTGCCATGATCGAGGGCCGCGTAAACGAATCGCCGCCCCGGTTCAGTTCCCTCACGATATGGACGTGATGCCATGCCGAGAATATGTCCACTAGCACTCCCATTACAATCAATGCTGTGCCAAACCAAAGCGAGANNTCAGCGCCAGCCCCGTGCGGATCCACGCCAGAAACGTTCTCTCCGCCGCAAAATACACCCGCGGATCTTTGCTAATTTGTTGGGTGCCGCCTTGTTCGGTCATTTCAAAGCCATCCTCCCGTCATCACTTCGCGTGCCCAGGCTGGAGTGAAGAGAGTCCGCCATGGCGGACGAGAAATCTCTTCCAGCTTTCCTGCCGTGCCGTTAGCGAGTGGGCATTCACCACCCCATCATTTCGCCTATGCTGAGTGGTATGGCGAAGTGAGCGGAGCGAGAAACCTCTCTTCTCACGTCNNCGCCGTGAGAGAGTCCACCGTGCGGTCTATCGTCATTTTGAGCGTGGCGAGAAATCTCTCTTCGCGCGACTGCAAGAACATACATCAGATGTCACACCTTGCGCTGTAACATTCCCCTGCGTTCTCGCCGGTGGTGTTGTCCTGTATCAGATTTCGCGTACCCGCAGTAATATGGAGTACGGCGGTTTTCGGTGCAATGAAAAGCCGCAATAATGAGGAGAAGAGAATATGAGGAATTTAATTACGATTTCCAGTTTGCTGGTGTTGAGCATTGCCACGGTCACCCTCCCGGCTTGCGGTCAAGAGGACAAAACCGCGCGGCCGAGTCCGCCGGCCCACGCATCTTGTTCGCTACCCAGCGGAAAAACGATCACCGTGGATTATTCCAGTCCCCGGATGAGGGGCCGCAAAATTTATGGAGGCTTGGTGCCTTACGGCCAGGTTTGGCGCCTGGGGGCCAATGAGGCCACCACCTTTGTGAACACCGGCGATCTCACCGTCATGGGCAAGGACGTTCCAGCCGGCAGCTACACGCTCTTCGCTGTTCCCGATCAAACTCGTTGGACTTTGATTATCAGCAAGAAAACTGCCGAGTGGGGGATCCCCTATCCCGGAGAAGGTTATGAACTCGCGCGCGTCGAGATGACCTCGGCTAAGCTCCCCTCACCCGCCGAGGCCTTTACCATCTCGTTTGATCAAACCAGCGGCGCCTGCACCATGAACGTGGATTGGGAAACCACTCGCGCCTCGGAAACCTTCACCGAGAAAAAGTAGCCGACCCGACGAATAACAATCACTTCTCGCTCAAGGTTGTAACCCGAGAGTTTCGCGCATGCGGGCAAAGGCGCGGCGGGCATGGGGAATTACAATTGAGCCGCCCACGATAAGCGCTACGTTAAGAGCGTCAATCACTTCGTCGCGTTTCCAGCCTTCCTCCGCGCAGCGGACGACGTGACAAGTGATGCGGTCGTCGCAGGGCAGGACAGCGGAGTCGACCAGGCCCAATAGCTCCTTGGTTTTCGTGCCCAGAGCGCCCGGTTCATAGGCCTGATGATCGAGCGCAAATAATCGCTTGATGCCCAGGTGTCCGCCGCCCAGAATTTCCTCGTTCATTTCGTTGCGGAATTTCTTAAAATCGTCAGTGGTTCGGCCATTTTGTTTCTCCCGTGGCATCTAGTTATTTGAAGGATCTACACGCCATTATTGTGCACCTGTCTGCGCGAGTGATAGGTGAGAGGGCTTTGTCCATCGTCTGTGCTAAGCGATAATGTTCACGGTCTTTCAACTGAATGGGAGAGTGCTAAGTGCGCGCAGTCGTTACCGGCGGTGCCGGATTCTTGGGTTCACATCTCTGCGACAAATTGCTTGAGCGCGGATGGGACGTTCTGTGCCTCGACAATTTGATCACTGGCGCCGAGATGAATGTTGCCCACCTGTCAGGCAACAAGAAATTCCAGTACCTGCGGCGCGATGTGACGCAACCGCTGAGCATTGACGGCACAGTGGACGCGATGTTGCATTTCGCATCCCCCGCAAGCCCCGTGGATTATCTGAAATTTCCCATCGAAACGATGATGGTGGGCTCTGCGGGCACCCACAATGCGTTGGACCTGGCGCTCGCGAAAAAGGCGCGATTTTTTCTGGCCTCCACATCGGAATGTTACGGCGATCCCGAAGTGAGCCCCCAGTCGGAATCCTACTGGGGTCGAGTGAATCCCATTGGCCCGCGTGGCGTTTATGACGAAGCCAAGCGCTTTTCCGAGGCCATGACCATGGCCTACTTGCGCTATCACGATGTGGATACGCGAATTGTCCGCATCTTCAATACCTACGGCCCACGCATGCGGCTGAATGACGGTCGCGCGTTGCCCAATTTCGTTTACCAGGCGCTAACCGGGCAATCCATCACCGTGTACGGAGACGGAAAGCAGACCCGCAGCTTTTGTTACGTTTCCGATTTAATCGAGGGAATTTACCGGCTGCTGGAATCAAGCGAGCATGAACCCACGAATGTCGGCAATCCACAGGAAATCACCATCCTCGAATTCGCCGAGCGCATCCGCGCGCTGATCGGCGCGGAAGTGGAAATCGTGTTTGAACCTCTGCCGCAGGACGATCCCAAGCAGCGCCGCCCTGACATCAGCAAGGCGCGCCGCCTGCTGAATTGGGAGCCGAAAGTGAGTCTGGAAGACGGCCTGCGCGATACCCTGGCTTACTTCCGCACGCAAGTGGATAAAGAAGCTGCACGCAAAGCATAACCTCGGCGCACAACTGCCCCACGTGGCCTATGGGTGGCTCCGTCGCCTGAAATCAATAGACGATCAGCACGCCAATGCTACAGATGTTCTCGATTAGTTAGTACTGCGTCCATCCGTGCCGCGACTTCCTGGATCGGGGCGGCCCATGGAGTGGTATTCGAACCCTAATGCGCGCATCTGCGCGGGCTGTAGCAAATTGCGTCCATCGAGAATCAAAGGATGCGCCATCAGATCGCGCAAGCGTTCCCATTCCAGTGTGCGGAACTCATCCCATTCGGTCGCAATCACCAGCACGTCGGCATCCTGAGCGGTATCGTAAGCGTTCTCGCAGAACTGAACGTTCTTCAACGTGCTCTTGGCCCGTTCCAGTGCCTCCGGATCATATAGTCGAACGTGCGCGCCCTCCGCTTGCAGCCGCTGCACCAACTCGACAGCCGGAGCGAACCGAATGTCATCCGTATTCGCTTTGAACGCCAGGCCGAGCACGCCGATTTGTTTGTCGCGAAGGACCCACAAAGCGCGCCGCAACTTTTCGACGAAATGATCAATGCGCTGTTTATTGATGCGCTCCACTTCTTTTAACAACGAGAAATCCACTCCAGTCCGCTCCGCCAGCCGAACGAACGCCTGCAAGTCCTTTGGAAGGCAAAAGCCGCCAAATCCCAAGCCAGCGCGGAAAAAGCTGGGGCCTATGCGGGGATCCTTGCCCACCGCATGCATTACTTCATCCACATCCGCGCCCAGCCGCTCGGCCAGATCGGCAACCATGTTGGCATAGGAAATTTTTAGAGCCAGAAAGGAGTTGGAAGCGTGCTTGATCAGCTCCGCGCTGTTAATTGTCGTCACCAGGAATTCCGGTGGAGTGACAGGCGGGCATCCGGCGGCATGCACAGGACAATTGAACTTCTGATCGAGGATTGGCTGATAGACTTCGCGCATCTGTTTTTCGGAAGTGTCATCGTCCACCCCAACCACGATGCGATCGGGATGCAGGAAATCTTCGACCGCCGTTCCTTCCCGCAGAAATTCCGGATTTGAAGCGACGCGAAAATGTCCATTCGTCTTCCGTCCGTACCGCGAAAGTGCTCGCTTTAACTGTTGCCCCGTTCGGGCAGGTACGGTGCTTTTCTCAACAATCAGGCGCGGTCCGCGCTGATTCGTGCCAATGAGCTTGGCAACGCTGTCAATGGCGCTGAGGTCCGCGTCCCCACTGGGGAGCGGTGGAGTGCCCACACAGATGAAACTGGCATCGCTCCCTTCAATGGCGCGCCCGGGATCCGGGTTGAACGAGAGGCGGCCATCACGGCGCGTCTTCTCAATCACAGCATCCAATCCCGGCTCAAAAATAGGAACTTTGCCGCTTTCCAGCATCTGCATTTTTGCCGCGTCGTTATCTGTGCATACCACTTCATGGCCGATTTCCGCCAGGCAACTGCCAGTGACGAGTCCAACGTAACCACAACCAATTACCGATATTTTCAACGTGCTTCTCCTGTTCGAGTCTGCGGGACAACTGAGGGCTGATGGACATCCATTTTCTTATATTCGAGGCATATGCGCCAGCGAAACTTCTACGATGCGGCGCAAATGCCACACTGAAGTGCTGCTCGTGCAAAATTAGCGACGCTCAAAGTGCTTCGCTATCCCCGCCCAAGCGGCCCATGCAATCTCAGGCTCGGGCCCAACGTTCGTCCTGTCCCGCAGGGCCACCTTCGAGGAACTCCTGCGCGGTGGATTTTGTCAGCAGAAAATCACCCATCATTAGCGCGTCGGTACCTGAACAATAGAAGCTGCGGATCGCATCCCGAGGCGCTACCACCAACGGTTCACCGAAAAGGTTGAAGGATGTATTTACAAGGACGGGAGCTGGCCCGTGCTCGCCAAATTTTTTGAGAAGCTTCCAATAGAGCGGGTTGGCTTGGCGCGTAACGATATGAACCCGCACGCGATCGCCTGGCAGAATCAGGCCGGTAAAAAGGTCGTGGACCGATTCGCGCACATGGCCCATCGTAGCCATGACTCGTCCAGCATCGGAGCACTCAAAATAGCGGCCGCAATCCTCTTCAGGCACCGAGAGCGCAAATGGACGGTAGGACTCGCGATGCTTGACGAAATCGTTCAGGTTCTCTTTAACATACGGGGCCCAGGGAGATGCCAGCAGGCTGCGGTTTCCTAAAGCGCGCGGGCCAAATTCCGTCGCGCCCTGATACCACGCCACAATGCGTCCCGTGAGAAGCAGCCGGACGGTTTCGTCCATTTTGTGCGGTTCGGATGCCATCCNNTTGCAGTTGTCTAAGACCTGCTTGATTTCCTCACTGGAGAAACTCGGACCCCAGTAAGGAAACGCCGCGTCAGTGCGGCGCGGTTGGCCGTGTTCCTGATGCTGAACGAGCCAAGCGGCCCCTAATGCGGTTCCTTCGTTGCCTGCGGCAAGCTGAACGAAAACTTTCTCGAAACCGCTTTCGTGTTCGACGGATTCGACCAGCAGCGGATTCAGAAAAACGCCGCCGGCCACACAAAGCGCGGATATTTTATGTTTTTCTCGAAGCTGCCGAAGCAACTGCGTGGTCACGTTGGCACAGGCTTGTTGGAGGCTGGCAGCCAAACTCGCGCGAACCGATTCCGGCAAACGGTCGTCAGGACCAGAAATGCCGATGCGCCGGTAAAATTCCGGTGAGAGGGATGTAATACCTTCCGAAGAGCGATGAAAGAATTGCCGATTCAGTCGTAGCGTGGCCCCGGAGCCGGCGCGAATGACGTCCATAAATAGGTCAGCCAATTCCGCCTTGCCTGTCAGGCTGAGCCACTGGGTCTTGTGCTCGTCTTCGTGGGGCCGAAATCCGATCAGTCTAGTCACTTGACTGAAAAGCCATCCCAAGGAATTGGGAAACTTGAAAGTGCGCAGAGGGCAAATACTGGTTCCCTCACCGATCGCCACCGCGCCGGATTTACCATCGCCCATTTCGTCTAACGTAAGAATGAGAGCGCGGTCAAATGGCGACGGATAGAACGCACTGGCTGCGTGGCAAAGGTGGTGGTCGAACTCCTGAATGCGATTTTCCGCGCCGGATGATCGCCCGATTCGACCGCTGCTTAGAAGTGACTCCAAATCATGCAAGGCATGTTCGAGGGACTGATCATGGGCGCCAATAAGGGGCGATTCCGAGAACGGGTGGGAGGGCCGTTCGCGTGAGGGGAATGAGGCAGCGACCGCAATATTTTGCACCTCGCTCCAGGAAATTCCGGCCCGATCAAGGCAGAAACGAATTGCCGCGGACGGGATGCCGCTGGCGCTGCGCGTTCTCGACATTTTTCCTTCTTCGATAGCGGCGATCACTCCATCGTCTCCCACCAAAGCGGCGGACGAATCATGATTGATCGCCGAAAGCCCCAGAACATACATGCGCGTACTATCCCCCTTAATTAAAACTTCTTGCGGCAAAGTGCTGGTCAAGAGTGGAAACGCGCCGCACTCAGCCCCATACACCGTGGTCGGATCAGCTTAGGCAACAAACCTGAGACTATGAGTCTTGAACCGCGCCGCGCCCGAACTTATTGCGCATAAGCAATCCGCGGAGTCCGAGCAAAACGAGGCGGGGTTCAGCTCCGCAAAGCCGCCACAGCACGGAAAGCGCTTCGTCGCGAGTGTGGCGGCCCAGTGTGCGCCGCCCTGACGCGTTCAGCAGGTCCACCAATCGGCTGTAGTCCGATTGCGCGAATCGATGCAACGACTGGCGTAGCCAGAAATGGGCGTTCAATTCGCGACGCAGGGCTCGCAACTCTGGAGCTTTATGCCCGCGCAGTATACTNNTACTTTCCGCCACGCCGAGGGCTCCACGCAAACCCGTAACAATACCGCCCACAGTGGTCACTTTCACTTGGCCAGCAGCATCGCCAACCAGAAACACACGACCTCCATCGAGCTGCCGTTCGACGCCCACCCAGCCGGTATAGACAGGAATGCGCGCAGCTTCAAACCTGATCGGCAAGAGCGCCTTCTTGGTAAGAAAGCGTTCAAGCACCGTCCGGGTCTCGGTTCCCGCCTCGCCGATCAGACCTAGCACGCCCTCGGTCGAACTGCGGGGGATTAGCCAGTAGAAATAGGGCGTGTCGTCAGGAACAAACCAAACTCGCACCGTATTGGGCGAAATGTCGGAGGGAAGATTCACGATGGCCTGAATCAACGGCACTGTAGCTTGCGCTGGCCACCCCGCGGCCCGCGCGACACGGCTGGTGGCGCCATCACCACCAACCACGACGGAGGTCTTTCGTTGCTCAGGCGTGCGATCTTCCACACGCTGGCAATGGAGGGTGATCTGGGAGCCGTTTGCGGAGAGACTCTGAAATCGCCGGCCGAAATGGAAATTCGCGCCAGCCCTTTCGGCCGCTTCGAAAAGGGTACGAATCAGTGCGGCTCGCTCAATGACTAGATCAGGCTGCTCAAGGTGCACCTCGGCGGACCGGCCGTCGGTGTACAACTCGAATTTGGAAATTTCATTGGCAATGCAAGGTTCAGCGAGCGGGCCTAGAAGCTGGCGCATTTTGTGAGTAACAATTAGCGTTCGCGGTAGAGGCGCAAGCTGAGGGAACGTCTCCAAAACATCGACGGGAACATTTTCCCGCGCCAGCAGGAAGGCGGTAAACAGCCCCGCTGTTGACGCGCCCACCACTTGTAATGGCAAGTTCGGCGATCGATGCCTGCTGGTATGCTCGAATTTTTCCAGCTTCGGCATCTGTTCGGGACGGGCGCTTACCTTGTGGCCATTCGGAGCCCGTACATAACGGGCGACAGTTGGGAAAATGCCAAACGAGTTCCAGCATTACCACGGCGGATGTATCCGCGAAGAAAGCGCGTCGCGGCAGTATAACCTAGGGCTCGCATCCGACCAAGAAAAGGCCTGGCGCAGGAGACGAATCAATTAAAAGGAGACGTTGGCGCTGAGATACTGCTCAAGCGCGTAAAGGGCCTGCTCAAATTCAATACATCAAGTCAACGGGAGCGGTGCGGGGCATCGTAGGGAGCATTTTCCAGGAGAATAATAGCCGCTGCCAGGATAGCGAGTCCCAAGGGCAGCAGCAAACGGGATGGATGAGTTGCCGAACGTAAGAGAAAAACGCCGAGAGTTCCTCCCGCGATACCGAAGGCATAGAGTACCAATACGGATGAGCGGGCCCCCAGGCCTAGATTCGATAACCGATGGGCGGTGTGGTCCTTGCCCGGCGAAGTAAAGGGCAACAGGCCGCGGCGGCTGCGCGAAACGGATACGAGAGCCGTATCGAGAACTGGCACCGCGAGAATCAGAACCGGAATCAAAGATCCGGACAAGCCCAGTGTGGCAGGGAGACGAATTTTAAGACTGAGACAAGCTATTAAGAACCCCAACAACATCGCCCCGCCATCCCCCATGAAGATTTTCGCGGGATTGAAGTTCCAGATTAGAAATCCCACTGTGGCTCCCAGCACGGCAGCGGAGAGCGAACAGACTAAAAACTGCCCGGTAATCGCCGAGCCTATTGTGAAAAATCCAGCGGCGATGGCGGTAACTCCGGCGCATAAACCGTCCATGTGATCCAGAATGCTAAATGCGGCGATGATGCCGGTTATCCAGATAATGGTGAGCAGCCCATCCAATATGACGCCAATCTGTCCCGCCAAAATGAAGGAGAAGAACACCGCCCGAATACCAGCAAACCAGAGAATCGCGGCGGCGCAAGGCATGGCCAGAAACAGCTTCACCTGATGATGCAGCAGTCCGCGGTCATCCAGGCATCCGACTAGCACCATTAGCGTAGCGCCAGCTAAAATGCTCAAGATCTGGGCGTCTGTGGTGCCTCGTGCAGCATAAAGAACCGCGAGCACAAAGGCGAAGTAAATTGCCAGTCCCCCGAGCAATGGCATCGGCTTTAGGTGAATTTTTCGCGCGCTGGGATTATCCACCATCCCGATGTGGAGAGCGAAAGCGCGAACGGGTGCGGTAAGTCCGGCGGAAGCTACCAGAGCAATCAGGAAAGTGATTGAGGCAGTGGATCGCATTCGAGATTCCTTCGCATTCTACTCTGAATCTCGCTCCCGAGTGCGCGAAATAGGTTCAGATTGGAGTGACACCGACGCCAGATCGAGCTTTGAGGGGACTATGGTCGGCGCATTTATTCAAACTGGTCTGCCGGCATCCTTCACAATTTCAACGAAGCGGCGAAGCTCGGTTTCGCGATGGAAACTCCGCGAAAGTTCGAGGGCGCGACCGCCCATTTCCTGCAATTTCTCGGGGCGATTTCTCAATCCACGGACCATCTGCACAATGCCATCCGCATCTTCCGGTTCAACACATATGCCGCAACCGGATTCGCGCACCAGACGAGCGACATCGGAAACCGCTGGAGCGACTGCGAGCACCGGTCTGCCAGCCGCTAATATACCGTAGAGCTTGCTGGGAACCACCACGCCTTCCAGCCCCCGCCTTACAGTTACGATTTGCAAATCACCTGCGGCCATCACGTTTGGAATTTCGCCTGCAAGGCGGAAGGGAAGAATTCGCACGGCCTGGCAATTGCGCGCCATCATTTCTACGGCTGGTTTGCTGGCTCCATCGCCGACAAAGACCAGACCAATTCCATCTGACGCAAGACCCCGCGCGGCANNCCAAGATTGCCTGCGTGCATCAGTACGAAGGAAAAACCGCAACGCATTTCGCGCGTTGCGGTTTCGTCTGCCAAGGCAATGCGAGTCGGAGGCAGTGCCCCATCCCGTACAATTGCTACCCGTTTTTCGTCGATTCCCTTGGAGGCGATACGGTCGCGCATATCTTCGCCGAGCACAATAATCTGGTCTGCCCGACGTAGCGTCCAACGGTGCATTTTCTCCCACAGCGCAGTCATGGGACCGGCCTGAATGATATTTCCTCCCACGGCCATATCTGGATATAAGTCCCGAATGTTGTAAACAAAGGGCCGCCGGGTGAGCACGGCGACGATAGCTCCGGCAATCCCGTTAAAAGGAGGATCCGTCATGGCGAGGACAACATCGGCGCGCAGGGCGACGGCGCGTGGTACGGCCAGCATCAGGTAGGACAGATAATTGGCAACGCGCCCGGTCATCTGATGCCGCGAGAAGGTAGTGGAACCGACGCGCTCATTGGTGAGGTTGCCGCGTTTTTCGCGTCGCAGGAATGCGAATGGATAGCGTTCCGTGGGGGTGTAGGACGGACGCCCCGCCAANNCCGTGGCGGAAGTGTCCGGCGGGAAATACTCGTTAAGCAGCAGAATGTGCACGGTTAAGGTTTAAGCTCTCCCCAACGCGAGTGCATCTCGTCATCGCGTGTGTCGCTGCGGCAAAATTGGATTTAGTCCATCCTGTACTGGGCCATTGTGTGCAATATTTCGCAGACGAGGAATCTTTTTTCTTCCTTTTTGTCTGGCCCTTTCCCGTTACTCCCGCGATTATTCCGGCAATGTTTCGGTGTTGGGTTTCTCGAGCATGAAATTTCCAATGACCAGAGCATCCATGTGAGTGCGAAAAAAGCAGGCCAAAGCTTCTTCTGGATGGCAAACGATCGGTTCGTTGTCATTGAACGAAGTATTGACGAGCACGGGCACACCAGTGCGCCGGCCAAAAGCGTCAATCAACTCCCAGAAGAGCGGGTTTACAGATCGGTTGACAGTTTGCAGACGCGCGGTGCCGTCGAGGTGTGTAGGCGCGGGAATCTTCAAGCGCTTCTCTGGCCGAACGGGAAAGGCGAATGTCATAAATGGCGACGGATGCGCGCATTCAAAATAGTCCGAGGCGGCCTCTTCGAGAACCGAGGGTGCGAAGGGGCGAAAGTCCTCGCGATGCTTAATGCGCCGGTTAAGAGTTCCCTTCATATCGGGCCTGCGTGGGTCGGCTAGGATACTGCGATTACCCAGCGCTCGCGGGCCCCATTCCGCACGGCCCTGAAACCAGCCGACGATTTTTCCGGCGGACAATAGCTCTGCTGTCAGGGACGGCAATTCCTTTTCGGTGAGTTCACATACTTGAACTGTGTCGCCTGCGACTTGGGCATTTACAACACGGCGGATTTGGGCGACTGAAAATCCGGGGCCCCAATAGGCATGTTCCATGACGAATTGCCGCGGCAGACCGAGTACTTCGCATGCCACATGGAATGCCGCACCCACCGAGAGGCCCGCGTCGCCGGCGGCGGGTTGTACGTATACGCGTTCAAAACCAGTCTGCGAGAGAATTTTCCCGTTGGCCACGCAATTGAACGCCACGCCTCCCGCGAGGCACAAATCCCGCAAACCAGTGGTGCGCTGGAGTTCATTGATACTATGCAGAAAGACGTCTTCGAGGCGAGCCTGAAGTGTTGCCGCAATATCCCGGTGCCGCTTTTTAACGGGAGCACCGGAATGCCGGGCTGGCCCCAGCAGTTTTTCCAAATCGGCCGAGAAAATTGGAGCTACTGCCGGGGTCTCAGTGGAAGAATTCCAGGTCATTTCGGCCCCGTGACGATGATGAGTAAAGAATTTGAGTCCGAGGCGAAAGTCTATGGCAGTACCCGGCACGATGATGCGGCTAAACTCATCGCGGTAAGCTGGCTCGCCGCTCGCCGCCAGACCCATTACTTTGAATTCCTCTCCATACTGGAGAAATCCAAGATACTGGGTGAGAGCGGTATAATACAGCCCCATGGAATGTGGGAACGCGACTGCGCCGTGAACGCGGAGATGCCCACCTTCGCCCGTCGCCCACATGGTGCTCGCGAAATCTCCCAGGCCATCGGCGGAAAGCACTGCGGCGCGGTCGAAGGGAGATACGAAGAACGCGCTGGCGAGATGGGCACGATGATGTTCCACCCGATGAAACCGCGCACGGATTTTGGAAGGATCCACATCACAGGCCGCGCCGAGCGAATTGCTTATTCCCACGAAACGGGTTGCGACACGCGCGCGATCCAATGCGAAGGAAGGCATCCGCAACGCATATCGTAACTTCTTCCCCAAACGGGCCCACGGATCACGAGGAACGGCCACATGGTCCACATCAGCCAGCGTAACACCTGCGGCTTCAAGGCAATACCGAATGGCTTGCGCGGGGAAACCGGCGGCGTATTTCACGCGGTTAAACCGTTCTTCCTCCACGGCGGCGACTAGGTGGCCGTCCACCACAATCGCGGCGGAGGCGTTGGCATGAAATGCGCTGATGCCCAGTATTATCACAGGAGGCTCACGCCCTGGTTGGGATATGGCTGCGTGCCCATTCGTTCAAGACAAAAATGCTCCAGGGACGCGACCACGTAGTACGCCCGCGCAGAAAGTCCTGCCATATCGCGGTAATGACGCCAAAATCAAGCGCCGAAACGAGCGCGGGCGCGGGATCAGAAAAGCTTGCGGTCATTTTCTCGCGCAAAGGCCCGCGCAACCAGCGTTCCCAGGGAAGCGTAAAGGTCAGCTTCTTTTGGGTAATGACTTCATTGGGCAGCAGGTTGCCCAACNNCAAATTCCACGATGCGATGATCGAGAAAGGGCACCCGAACTTCCAGCGAATGATGCATGCTCATTGCGTCTGTGTCGCGCAGCAAAGTATTGACCATGTATGAACGCAACTCGAGCCATGAAATCGCGGCGAATGGATTTGTGTCCACGGTCTGATCTGCCACATTGGCTAGCCATTGCCGCCACAGCGACTGCGAGGGAACGATTGATCCGGGGCTGAGGAGTGCCCGCACCTGTACAGGCGTAAACAGCAGGCGCGAAAAGAAATAGCTGTGGGGCAATTGGTCACCCTCGGCCCATGCGGAAAGAGCTTTGCGCATCGCGCTCAAGCACGACGAACCAAGGGGCAACTTCATTGCTGCGGCCGCAAGCGTTCGTCTTTGGGCGCGAGGAAGTGTAGCCCCGAGTCGCGCCATGCGTTTCAGGCGCGGCGTTGAACGAAAAGTGGAATAGCCGCCGAACAATTCGTCGCTGCCTAGCCCGGAAAGCGCAACTTTCAGGCCTGCGCCGTGAGCGGCTTCGGAAACAAACCATGTGTTTACGCCATCCATACTGGGCTGATCCATCGCGGAAACAACCTCCCCCAGCAGTGCCAGCATCTCTTGGCCGGTTACGAGTCTCTCGGTGTGGTCGGTTCTCAGGTGTGCCGCGGTGCGTCGCGCTATCTGCGCCTCGGAAAAATTTTCTTCGGAAAAAGCCACTGTGAGAGTACGAATTCCACATTGCTCACGACTTGCCAGCGCGGCGATGGCCGTGGAGTCAATACCGCTGCTTAGAAAAATGCCCAGCGGGGCATCGGATATAAGGTGCTCACGGACGGAAACTTCCAGCATTCCCCGCAGCGTTTGCGCGAAACTCGGCTCAGCTTGGGCCGTTGCGCCCGTACCTCGCGTCATGGGCGAGCTTTTAAACCGTCGAGCAGGGGGAGGACCAAAGTTCCACCAACCACGGGGCTGTGCCTCGCGCAGCAAATTCGTAGAATTGCCGTCGCGTTCATCTACACGAAGATCAAGGAAGTAGCCGGGAGGCAGCGAGCTCACACCTTCAATCATCGTGCCGGGCTCACCCACGGAGCCAAACAGCAGGTAGGCTTCCAACTCTGTGCGGGAGAGATTCGCGGGCACAACTCCACTGGAAAGAAGTGCGCGAACCTCCGAGGCAAAGATTAGACCTGATGATTGCGCCGAGTAATAGAGCGGCTTGATTCCCAGCCGGTCGCGTGCCAAAAAGACACGACGAACGCCGCCTGCAACCCCTCCTGGCAGTTCAGCAATGGCGAATGCGAACATGCCACGAAGATGAGCGCATAGATCGCCGCCCCATTCCTCCCACGCATGGACGAGCACTTCAGTATCGCAACGCGAAATGAAGGTATGGCCTAGTGAGGTCAGTTCCTTTCGGAGGAAAATGAAATTATAGATTTCGCCATTGCAGATTGCGGCGACAGTGCGGTTTTCGTTCCACACCGGCTGAGCTCCGCCAGCGATGTCAATAATGCTGAGGCGCCTGATGCCAATGACGGCGGTGGACGACACGAGCACGGCTTCGTCATCGGGCCCACGGTGTCGAAGACCGGCGAGCATCCGCCGGACAGCGGTTTCGGCGTCGGATGGGCTCGCAGAACCGATGATTCCGCAAATGCCGCACATCAGGCTCGACCCGTGGTTAGCGTATGTGGTGCGGGCCGTGGATGCAAAGGACATACCAACTCGACCCGTGACATTCCCAAGCGTCGCCGGCCATAGAATCTCATCGCGATGTGCAGTAGCAGAAGAAGCAAAAGCAGAAACATTACACCAACAAACGCCGCGAAGGATTCCCGCTCCGTCAACAGCGTCCAGAAAATATCGCCATCCCAATCAGGCCAGAGGTGATTCAAAATTCTGCCGGCGAATGGCCCAATCACGGGCACGCGGCTGAGCCGCAGATGCGCTGTCCGTTGGTAATTGTAATCGGGGCGATACGCTGGGATGCCATGCGTGATGCTGGCCAGCATAGTGGAATCGCGCAAATCACTGGCCGTGAGCCATTGTCCATCGGGGCCGTGAGGAATAATGTGGAACACCGGATCCACCACGTACCAGTGGCCGTCCGATTGGACCTCGGCAACCACGTGATTGGCGGTGTTACCCGCATTGAGCAGGAGCAGCCGTCGCGCGGGAATCCCGCTGCTATTGGCAAGGTTCACGAATGCATTCGTCGCTGACCCGCAAATCCCTAAAAGCTTTCCTGAATTAAGCGTGTCTTCGGGATCGCGCACCGTCAGCAAGTCAGTGCTGCCCGCGCCACTCCGCCTGGAATTGTTTTCCATCCATAACATAATAGCTGTCACCTTCGCCTGGGCCCCGCTTTCAGGAATCACAATTCCGGATGCGAATCCCTTCAAGTACTGGCGAGTGGAAAATTCCCATACGGTGGTCAGCGGCAGGAAAATCCCAAACAAAACTATGGCCGTGTTTACCAGGCGCCACAGGAGGCGAAAAGTCGGATGGTGATTCATTCGTCTCCGCTTTGCGCGACGACACTGGCGTAAAGCGCTTCGATCTCATCGAGAGGCGTACTCCACGAGAGCGACCGGGCTGCTTCCACGCAGCCGGCAGCCAATTGGTCCCGTGCGCCCGGCTGATCCAGAACGGCGTGCAGCGCGTCCGTCAGATCTTCGCGATTATGCGGAATACCGATCGCCCCGCGGTGTAAAAGGAGCGGCGCAATGCCGCAGCGATCGGTAAGGATTACGGGAACGCCAGCGGCCATCGCTTCCCCGGCGGAGTTGCCAAAATTTTCATCCTGAGATGGGAGTACGAATACGTCGGCATCGCGATAGGCAGCCCACTTCTGATCATCATAGAGAGGGCCAGTGAAGCGTACATTGGCATTTACGCCTAAGCTGACTGCGGCCCGCTGAAGCCGCTGATAGTAACCATCACCTTCCTCCGGACCAGCAATCACTAACACCGCGGAACCTCCCCGCGGAGNNGACGACACGTCCCAGAAACAGAATCATCGCGGCGTCAGGCGGAATTGTCCAGCGGGCGCGAAATTCTCCCGATGCTGGCATGGTGATCGGCATCTCAATCCCATTGCGGCGCACTACGATCTGGTCGCGCGGTATCTGCTCCGCAGTCAGTTCCGCAGCTTCCATGGGCGAGGTGGCGACTATATGGCGCGCGCCACGCGCCATTCGCCTTCCCCAAATCCAGTGATAGAGGCGCTTCAAGGCAATATTCCGCACGATAGGGCGAAACATCCCCATCGGTTCCAGGATGTAGGGCACGCCCAGCGAGCGGCAGGCATAAGCCGTCTGGGGGCCCAGCAAATCGTACATTCCGTAGATATGCACGAGGTCAAACTGACGCAAACATTCGTGCAGAAATGGCCGAAGCGCTGGATTGAACGTAAGCGCACGGTAACGCGCTCGCGTGGGCAAATATATAGTGCGAATACCGTTGTGTACTGCTTCGCGGCCCCAGCGCGTCAAAACGTATTTCCCGGATTCGGTGAGCCGGTTCAGGCCCAAATTCGATGTCAGTACAGTTACCTCGTGACCATGTTGGCTCAGGCCATGGGCAATGGCGCGCACCTTTACCACCGCCCCGCCCATTTCGCGAAAAGGTTCGTAAGCCTGGACAACTTTCAGGATGCGCATTCAGGTGGCTTCCTGATAGCGGAGTACCAGATTTCGTAAGCCAGGGTAGGCCAATGGATCATGACCCGTCGGTCCCACGCACGCAATGTCGAAAAGAGGAAACGAGGCGGCACAGAAAAACGGTCCGACGCCAGCGAAACCGAGGTAAACACACCATCGCCCGCAACGGATTCCATTTGCATTCCCAATCCAGCCAATCGCCGAAGAATAGCTCCTGGCAACCTGAATTTCTGGACGAAACCGGGCTTTCGCAAGTTCCAGATCCGAGCCGCGAACGAAAACGGCGACAGCGCATTGTTGAAACTGCACAACAATCGCCCGTTAGGCCGCAGGACCCGAACCATCTCAGCAAGCGCGGCATCGTCATCGGCGATGTGCATCAAGACGCCGGTGCAGAGAACCTTATCAAAATACCCATTGGGAAACGGTAGCCGTGTGGCATCGGCCAGCAAAGCGAAATCCGAGTGAGCTAAATCGCCGTCTCTCCGCAATTGGCGAAGCATCGTTTCAGATCGGTCAATGCCAACCCACTCAATTTTGGCCTCGTACCATAGGGCGCGCGAAATCCAGCCATAGCCGCAACCCACTTCCAGGATGCGCTCTCCGGGACGAGGGGAAAGGAGCGTCAAAGCGATCTGGCGGTCATGTTGTGATTTGAAATGGCGATAGGGATTGTCAGTTTCGCGCCAGGACTGCCAGAAATCCGGCGTCCACTTGAAAGGTGTGGGTGCGGGGGTGTTTTTGGAAAGCACGGTCTATGGATAACCTCGGGAATGGTACACGGTTCAGTTCGCGCCGTCAGGCAGTAACTCCACATTGCCGGAGAATTTTCTCGACGTGCGCGGCAAATCCTTCAAATAGAAAATCCTGGCGTAAGCGAACCAGCCCGGCCCTGCCCATCTGTTCCCGCAGCTTCGGTCGGCGAAGTAACTCAATAAGCGAAAGGGCCAGTTTCTCCCGGTCGTCCTGGGCAACCAGAAAGCCATTGACGCCGTGCGTAATGATATCGGGGATTCCTCCATGTGCCCCACCCAACAGAGGTTTGCCCACCGCCATCGCTTCGAGAAAGACTAAACCAAAGCCTTCACCACGGCTGGGGAGGGCGAAGACATCGCAGCGGTTGTAATACGCAATGAGTTGTTCGCCGCGCGCGGCGTCGAAAAATCGTACTCCTGATTGCAGTGACAACGCAGCGGCCTTTTGTTCCAACCGTGCGCGGTCGTCGCCATTTCCCACCGCGACAAGAAACGCACCTGGAATCGCGGCGCGTACGGTTGGCATCGCCTCAATTAGCTCGTCTAACCCCTTGTAACGCTCATCAACCGACCAGCGACCGACTGTTAGGATTATTGGCCCCGGAGGTAAATCGGGCAGGAGTTCACAGTTTGGCGATACCGCTAGGGATTCAAGAGCCGGATCCAGTGCCCACGGCAGACGATGCACGCGTATCATTGGAATACCTTGCTGGGTGACTAGCTGGTGCGCGGTATAGCGGCTAGGCGCGACGACGGCATCCGACTGGCACAACGCCAAGCGTCGAAGGGGTGGGAGGGGACTCCAAACTTCGACCCCATGCGAACAGGCGATAAACCTCAGGCGCGGGCGCAGCAATTTCATAGCTAACGCGACAGGCGCAAGATTTGGATGTGCCGCCCAAGTGAGGGTTGTTCCGGCGAAGGCAGCTCTTACTGCTGCAATAATAAATCGGGCCCGATTTCCTCCGAATCCCTCAAAACAAATCTGCGCGCCGCGAACACAAAATGTATGACTGCAAGCCGAATCGTTCAGGCTCAGAAAGCGGCAAGCCACATTGCGCCCGGCGGCGGCCCGGGCCAGCGCTGCGGCAGTCTGGCGGCCAGCGGTTTGGACTCCGCCCGGCGAAAGGAGCTCGGGAAAAAGCCCGACGATCAACTTGCCACGCTCGTTGTTCCGGCATCTTGCTGCTTGCGGACCAGGATGGCCCGCGTGAAAAGCTCGCGCATTCGTTGAGCATTGTTTTTCCATGTGAATTGAGATGCTGCGCAGGCCGCGTTCCTGCCGAGTCTGTCGCGCAACTCGCAGCTCTCGCATAGCGAGCGAATTAACTTCCCCAACGCCATGAAATCATGGGCGTCTTCCAGGATTAGTCCATTCTCGCCATGAGCGATAATTCCCGATCCGCCATTGTTTCGTGAGGTGACCACCGGCAGGCCACAGGCCATTGCTTCGGCGGGCGGCATGGCGAACGAATCATGCAGAGAGGGTCCCGTGTATATGTCGCAGGCGGCGTAAAATTGCGCGACGTCCGGCGAGGGCGGCAAAAATGTGACGCGGGCAGCAATATTGAACCGGGCGGCCATCTCGTCAAAAGGAGCGCGGTCATCCTGGCCAACAACCAGCAATCGAACGGGCAGATCGCCCAGTTGCGAAAGAGCTTCGAGCAGGCACGGCAGGCCTTTATTGCGCCATCCATTGCCGATGAGGAGGAGGATAATTTCATCCTCAAGCAATCCAAACTGCTTTCGAGCGTCTGCGCGGCGATAGTGGCGCATTTCCGGCGAGAAAACATCGGTGTCCACGCCGTGATAAATCACTTCGACATTTTCCGTTCGGTTAAAATGCCGGACCAGTTCGCCGCTAACCTGATCTGAAACCACGCCAATGGCCAGATTAGCGCGGGGATAAATTCGCCTTTCAAGAGACTCGATCAGACGGTAATACAGTCGCCGGTGAACCACTCGTGGCCATGAAACGAGCGGGTTGTTAGCCAGACGTAGTTCGTCGCGAAGGCGCCGGCGCATTTCGGCGAAAACGACATGGACAGTGACCGCATCCGCGTTGAGGCAATTGATCCCCGGAGAATAGACCACATCGAAATGCAAACCACGAATACTTTCATCACGCCAGCGCCATAGATGATTGGCCGCGAACCACCACAGATAGCCGAGCACGTGAGGACCCGGAACGGCCGGAATACGATGCCAGATGACCTGTTCGAGCGGGATGTCTTCCACCCGCTGGCTGTAAATGTGGATCTCGAAATCACTGGACAGATGGGAGATGCATTCGGCTACGCGGCGCTCGGTTCCGTGCCGCTTATCAATAAATGGTGAAACGATAGCGAGGCGTGGGCGCGGCGCGGGATTGGCCATTCTGCGGACCAAAGTCAGGGCCGCACGCCCATTACTTCAGACCAGCGCTGGAGCACGAATAGCGTCCAGATGCGCGACCATCCAATCGCTTCTGGAGAACGGCAATACTGATTCCACAAGCTACTTACGGCTTCGGGTTGGAAGATTCCAGCAGCGCGAATGCGGTTTGGATCAAAAGCATTTTGGATTTCGCTTCTCCATGGACCTGAAATCCAATGCGAGAATGGGAACGTAAACGTGTGTTTGGGCCGAGCGGCGATTTCGGAGCGCAGCGCTTCAGGCATCAAGCCCCGCAAAGCGGCTAGCAGCAGGCTCTTGTGGTCCATTCGCACGCGCGGCGGTGCCCACATTACGCGCCCCACCACATCATGATCTAGGAACAGCGGGCGAACTTCAAGACCGTGGGCCATGCTCATTGCATCGCCATCACGTAACAGGCGAGGCTGCAGATGCGCGTGGATATCCAGCAAGGCGATTTTCTCGAGAGAATCGCAATTCGCACATTGTGCCGCCCAGTA
This sequence comes from Acidobacteriota bacterium, assembly GCA_003133505.1. Lineage (GTDB taxonomy): Bacteria > Acidobacteriota > Terriglobia > Acidiferrales > UBA7541 > PALSA-278. The sequence goes on along the minus strand of PKXT01000343.1, from coordinate 6,932 downwards.
GCGGATATGCTCGGCAGCTTCTGTGTTGGTGGAGAGCCTGTCGCGGGCGAGGGACGGCATCATCAGTCTTCCCACATCACTATCCAGGAAGAGCACGCGAACGGCAAGCTGCGCAGCGACGAAGGGATCGCCCGCACCCATGAGATAAGAAAGCTTTCTCCAGCGCATGGGAAATCCAGAGTGATCAAACAGAATTGGGCCAGCGCCCACCGGAACATATCGGAGATTCTTAGCGGCCCCTTCAAAACGCTGAAACCAGCGCAATGATGTGTACCCGCCAAACAGTTCATCTCCCCCTTGGCCAGAAAGCGCAACCTTAAAACCTGCACCAGCGGCGGCTCGAGAAATCCAATAAGCGTTGAGGCCATCCATGGTGGGCTGATCCATCGCCCAAAGCGCTTGATCGAGCGAGCCGGCGGTCTCGGCGGCGGAGAGTTGCAATACTAGGTGGGGTATGCCGAGTTGCTCGGCGGTGCGCTGGCTCGATTCGGATTCGTCGAACGTGCCGCGCTCCGCCCCTTCCGCAAAACCGATAGTGAGGGCGGTGAGATCCCTCGCGCCGCCTGCCTGCATCAGCGCCGCGACGGCCGCCGAATCCACGCCACCGCTCAGAAAAACTGCCACGGGAACGTCGGACAACCGGTGGAGGCGAGCCGCATCCAGCAACGCCGCCTGAATCGCGGGAGCAGCTTCGTCCCTCGACATCGGTTCTGGTCCCGAGCAGGACAAAGGCAATTGCCAGTATGTGGAACGGCAAAGACCGCCGTCCTGCCATACGGCCATTTCGCCAGGCAGGAGCGGTTCCACTCCCGATAAAGCGCTCCATGGTGCGGGGATGTGACCCAATTGCAAGAACGCACGCGCCGCGCGCGGGTCTAACTTGGCGGGAAGTAATCCCGAGGCCGCAAAGGCGCGCAGCTCCGAGGCGAAAACCAGTCCGTTCGGAATCGGTGCAATATAAAGAGGCTTGATACCCAGCCTGTCGCGGGCCAGCAGCAGACGGTTGCGCCGGTCATCCCAGATTGCGAAGGCAAACATGCCGCGCAATTTTGTGACAAAATCGTCGCCTAATTCTTCGTAAAGCCGCAGGACCACTTCCGTATCGGTGGCGGAACGGAAGCGATGGCCGCGACCCTCCAGATAACCGCGCAGTTCCGCGGCATTGTAGGTTTCACCATTGTAAGTGATCCAGATACTACCATCGTCATTCGACATCGGTTGCGCGCCGCATTCGGTGAGGTCAACAATGGCGAGGCGCACATTGCCGAGCACGCAGGGACCCAGGGATTTCACGCCGCGGCCATCGGGACCGCGGTGGCGAATGGCGGCTAGCATCTGTTCCACCGCGCCACAGGAGGGCCGCGACGGGTCGCGTAGGACGATGCCAGCAATGCCGCACATGGATTGGTTAGCCTATCTCAGCGCGCCAGCATGCGCTGAGATCGCAAGGAGAGCCGGGTGGGGTTGGCGGGAATGGGCGATGCATTTAGAAGGCTGGGAAGCTTGAAAAGTATGCCGATCAAGAGCCAGAGGTATGCATTCAGTACGTAATTTTGATAGGCAGGCATCCCCCCATAAGTAAACGGAAACAGCACGAGAAAGGCCAGCCAGCAGATTGCGAAACCTACGGGCAACAGCCGCGTTCCTTTCAAACGGCGGACAACACGCCAGCATGAAACTACCAGTGCGCTGGCCCACAATATCCACAGGAAGGGCCCGAGTATACCCATTTCGACGAGGAGTGTTCCGAAGCCATTTTCCACGTTGATTGGTGGAGGCGAACCTCCCAGGAGCGCGCTGACATACTGGACGCCGAGCGATGCGGTGCCGACGCCATTGCCCATAAGCCAATGGGGCTCGGAGAATGCCGCCAGAAGGTTTTGAATCGGATAATCCCAGGAGCGCAAGGTAATTTCGGATCGCGAACTATTGGGGGATAATGTCTCGCTATAGAATGCCCACCGGGAACTAAGCGATTTTGGCACGACAATGAATGCCAGAAGCACAATTGCGCCCACGATAATGGCGGAACGGCGGAATCCCTTAAACAGTCTTTGAATCTGACCTGTTTTCAAATTGGCGCCCCAGAGGAATCCGGCCGAGATTCCCAGTGCGCTGATGCCGCTGAATACCAATGCGCCACGGGAACCGCTTAAGAGAATGGCTACGACTATTAAGCCGATCGTAGCTAGGGCCATCGTGCGTCCCCGTTTTCCCGTCAGCAGGAAATAGCCAGCGGTGGCGAGAGAAAGAATGGTCGCCAGCTCCAGATACCAGCCGTAGCGTCCGGCGCTGACGAAAACCGCGGTTGGAATGCTTACGATTTCGCCAGTGAGGGGCGCGGAACGCTCCAGACTGCTGAGTCCGCGAATGTTGGCATCCAGGTTGGAGGGATTCAGGAACTTGGGGCCGATGACGGCCTGTACGATTCCCAGCATGGCAACAAGAGAGGCCAGCACTAGGTTGGCATTCAGGAAGCGGCGCAAATCATTCTCGGTGCGAATTAGGGCATAGCCCACAAACATCAGCGGAATGTAATAAAAGTACAGCTTCATTCCCAGGATTCCGTAAAGCAGGCTGGGCGAGTAGACATTAAAAACCTGCAGGAAGGAATACCAAAAAAAAATCCCCAAAAACATTATGAAAGGCGGCCGAAAGAGCTTTTCCTTGCGGCGCCGCCAGCCTAAATAGAGCGATATGCAAATCAGGGCGACAAGAACATCCTTGGCAAAATAGATCACCATGTTATTGCCCAGGTATTTCCGAATCAGATCCTCGAAAATCAGCCATCCGAGAAAAAGATAGAAACCCGAACGCCAGTTTCGCAGAATGAAATAGCCGAGAGTGATTAGAGCGATGCCGCCGCCGAGGAAAATCAGCATGCGGTCCTGTTCTGTGTTAATCCATCCGCTAACGATATAGGCGGCCCAGAGAGCAACGCCTCCCATCACCAGCGAAACGATAGCCTGATGCCGCAGGGCGGGCAGTCGCGCGGAAATCATCGCCACGCTCGGGCGCCGGTCTTCGAGGGGCAGAGTGCACGAAATTCGATTGGGGCGGACGATTTCATTTGTTGAGTAGATTCGGCCCAGCGGCAACATGCACCTGAGAGCGCGGCGCATGAACTGCTGGCCTATTGTGTCTGACAGGATAAGGCATCGCAAGGATTGTTTAAAGCAACCGGCGCCTACCGCCGGTGTTGGGGTGCCATCCGAATGCTTTGAGGATTACAATTATGAACTGAAATGCACGATTCTAGCCTACTGGATGGCGAGATCGAGGACGGATAGCAGAATGCGTTCGAATCAATGGTCATGTCTCGAGAAGCACTTGGTAAGGCAGAGAGTCGGATCGAGAGGAAGGAGAAACCTCAAAAGGAACACATTGGTGCGCGCGATAGCCCGCCGTGCCCCGGTATTTCCCGTGGATCTATTGAGCCTACTGATATTACCCGTTTTTTTGTTTCTGATAGCAACCACTATTTGGGCGCAAGAACCATCGCGAACGGACCTGTCTCCGCAGATGCATGTTGACGTGACAGCGTATGGCGCACGCGGAGACGGCTCGGATGATACCGCCGCAATTCAAGCTGCGATCAATGCCGCATGCAGCTCGGCCCCCGGTGGCGGAGGGGTAATATTTTTCCCGCGCCCTCGCGCAGGTGGCCATAGCTATTATGCCGTTACGCAAACCCAGCTCCCCTCTACCGAGGCTATTTTCGATCTGCGAAATTGCCGTGGAGGTGTGACCCTGGAGGGCGATGCCTCGGTGAATGGCGCTCTCCTTCAGTTCGCGCGCAACCCCATGACCCGCATAGTCGCCATGGGCGGAGCGCATCCAAACCGCGCAGCTACGTTTTTCTGGAGCGGAAACGGGCCCGGGCCTGCGTTTCGCAACCTTTCCATTGAGGGATGGAATCGGGCGCTTGAGTTTCAGAACGGAAACAACGTGACATTGCAGAATGTCGCGCTCGCAGCACAAAACACGCAACAGGGCTGGGGTTGTGTCGGCGGCTCTCCGAATGCCGATTGTGGCGACAATGTGGCGCTGGCGATTTACAACTCCATCTGGATCTATGCAGATCAATTGTCGCTGATTGCACCTGCTACTTACGGTTACTCGGTGGGCGAAGCTCACCGAGCGGCGGGTGTGATTACGCTCCAAACGGAGCCGCAGAATCCGGTATTGGGGAAAGGCACGAAAATAAATCTGCGCAATTGTGCGCCTGAAGGTGATGCCAGTGAGTTGAATGGTGGGCCATACACGATTGAAGATTCCACAACCACCCAGATCAAGATTCAAGCTGTTGGCCCCAATGGAGCGTGCAATGGGGGAACGGTATCCAGTGTTGAATACGGACTCTTAGCCTCGGGCATTCCCGCGGTGGATGGGTCCACACCTGGGGTCAGTCTGGTGCGTATGGACAAGTCTTTTTTTGGCGGCGGCGGCCTGTGGTATGACCAGCGAACCAAAACCCCTGGCGCAACAGGCAGCTTTTACCTTTTTAACGTGGATCAAGAGGGTAATAGCCAAAGCCCCTTCCTAACGGTGACGGCAACTGGCGAAGGGCGGCTTCAGACCTTCGGTCCATTACATATTATGGATAGCCAGGCATTCGATTGCAGCGATCAGCCATTTATCCGCCTGGATGCCAATCGCCAAGCCCGGTTTAACCCCATTGAGCTGGTCAACTCCAGCGGCTGCACCAATCGTGGTAAGGGGATTATTGAATTACTGGGCGGGCAGCTTGGGGAGGTGAATACGGAAGGAGTTGCCGACGCCGGCGTCGCGCGGTTCCCCTTGGATGGCAAAGGAAATATTCTTGGCAACGTGAGCCGCAATGAAAAGGGGTTTGACCTGGTAGTTGACACCACGGATCAGAATCGGCTGCGTACCGATGTCGCTTCTCGCGCAGGATTTGGGAATAGCGGCGATGGCGCGGCCATCCGAATGACGGCGGCGGGTACTGCCCAGGCTTCGCTAGCCCTCGATCCCGACGCTGTCCATGGTGGTCTGCTCTTTGGGAATGGCCATGAAACTGGATACGACACGGCAGTTTCCCATCCCAGTGCGCTCACAGCCACCGTGAATTTTGCACTGGCGCTGCCTCCGTCAGGGGCGATCTCTAGCGGAGTCGCCGGCGGGACCCTTGGCCCGGGTTTTTACTACGCTGAGATTTGCTCGTACACGTCAACTGGTGGGATTAAGCTTTCGACGCCTGGTCCCGAAACGATGGCACTTCTGAAGAAAGGCGAGACAGCATTACGCGTTGCGTGGCCCCGTGCAGAGGGCTTGCAGGTGGATGGCTATGTTGTTTTCGTGTGCGCAGGCCGCAGTGGCTGTGAGATTGGCGGAGGCGCGACAAACTTCGTGGTTCCGGGCGGCGATAAGACCTCCTTCACAGTAACTACTCTGCAAGCAAGCCACGGTTCGGCCCCGGTTTGGAATACCACGCTTGCGCCCATCCACAGCTTTCTGGGCCGCAAGCTTGGGGTGAACAACATTTCGCCCGCAGCGCAACTGGACGTTGTGCAGCAGGACTCGCACACCTCGGGCTTCAACCTGCGAAGCGCCGCCTCCCCGGAAGCAAACCCCTGGCAGATTTCTGATTCGATTTCGGGTGTGCGGGCGAAGATTGACGGCGAGTTTAATTTTGCGGTGGCGGGACATCACGATCAGCTTGGCGTGAATGGTGATAGCGGTGGAATTCTCTTGGTTCGAGGGGGAACCAGCATGGCGAAGAAATTCTCATCGCCATTTCATGTATCGCCAGCGTGCATAGCGACGCCTCTAGCGGATCCCGGAGGGATGAGTTGGTGGATAACGGCCAACCCCACAGCTCTGGTCATTCACTTACACTTAGCGGAAAAGCACTTTTCAGCGGGGCCGCCATCCGCGGAAAACACGCTGGAATTCAGCTATGTCTGCATGGGTAATCCCAACTAATCCATTGGGATGCACCGCTTCGGAGCTGGCGATAAGGCATCTACCCTTGTTATAACGTTTTATGGAAAACGGCTCGTTGGATCACCGCAACCATGAATTGAGTATGGTGTTAATGTATGGGACGGGCCATACGGGAAATAGCGGATTGTGTAGCTTTGGGAATCATCGTATCCTCTTCCCTGAAAAGGACGCACAGAATTGATTGTACGGCCTTTTTAAGGGGTATTTGGCACGTCGTGGAGCATTCTAGGTACATTCGCGACGACGCGGCGTTATTGTGGTTCAGGACCGCCCGCGCGAAAATAATTTTACGAGGTGATTAAGATGCGGTTTTTCCGTTTCACAGGTTCGCTGTTACTGATGCTGCTGACTTTGGGCGCTATTGTAGCGTTGACTCCTTCACCGGCTTCCGCACAGATAGGCATCGGCGTGGGTATCAGAGTTGGGCCACCGGCTTTGCCGGTATATGAGCAGCCACCGCTTCCGGGGCTCGGCTATTTGTGGGCTCCGGGGTATTGGGCTTACGGCGATGCTGGGTATTACTGGGTGCCTGGTACATGGGCTCTTCCGCCGCAGCCGGGCTTCTTATGGACTCCCGGTTATTGGGGCTGGAACGCTGGATTATTCGGCTGGAACGGGGGATATTGGGGTCTGCATGTCGGATTTTACGGCGGGATTAATTATGGATTCGGCTATGGTGGCGTAGGGTTCTTTGGCGGATATTGGAACAATGGAGCGTTCTTTTACAACCGCGCCTACAATAACTTTGGCGGCGTTCATGTTACCAATATCTACAACAAGACCGTTATAAATAACAATGTAAGCCACGCTGCTTATAATGGCGGCCCCGGTGGTGTAACCGCGAAGCCAACCGCAGAGGAAGAAAGAGCGGCAAGCGAGACTCACGTTCCCGCAACGGCGGCACAAACTGAGCACGCGCGCGCTGCCTCGACGAACCATGCATTGCTCGCCTCCGTAAACCATGG
>PKXT01000327.1 GCA_003133505.1 Acidobacteriota bacterium | reverse complement strand
CAATTGACCGGGACCGCGCGGCGTTCGTTAAGCAGTACTTTGGCAAGGATTGGCCCAGCCGCAATCTATACAACCTGTGGATTAATGCGTCCATAGGCGTAGATGCCGTGGTTGAAATTATTCTGGACGCAGTTGCAATTCGGGACCGCCATCTCCTGGCGGAACATTCTCCCATCTCGACAAAACTCTAGCTTTCTTGCGACGACCCTTGAATCAACCCTGCCATCTCTGCGACAAGCGAAAGGCCGAGCGATTCTGCCCGGCGGTGGGCGCGAAAATCTGCGCGGTATGTTGCGGCACCGAGCGGGAAGTAACGTTGGATTGTCCCTCCGATTGTCCCTGGCTGATTGCCGCCCGCCGCTACGAAGAAAAACATCCCCGCTCACTTCCTCCTCGGGAAATCTTCTTTCCTGAAGTGGATGTGCCTCGCGATTTCGTGCTGGAGCACGAAGAAGCAATGGGCCGTCTAATGGCGTTTGTCGGTCAATTCGCATCTGCCAACCCGGTGTTGCGCGATTCGGAATGCCTCGATGCCTTGAAGGCCCTCGCGGAAACGCGTCGCACCCTGCAATCGGGAATTTATTATGAGCGGCCTCCCGCGATGCCCCTGGCACGCGCACTATACGCCGAACTGACGAAATTTGTTGGGGATCTTCGCCAGTCATTGCCTGCTAGTCGTGACCTACAATCCCTAAAAGATTCGCAGATCTTTCCGCTTTTGGTTTTCCTGGTCCGGCTCGCCGGACTTTCCATGAACGGACGACCTCGCTCGCGCGCCTTTCTCGATTACTTGCGTCAGCAGTTTGCCGCCCCGGCGTCGGCACCTTCCGGCAATGCCCGTGCGAGCACCAACACATCTCCGGGCAATGCCCCGCGAATCATTATTCCGTGATATAAGAAATTCCATTCTTGTTGCGGATAGAAACTTGCATCTCAGTAATTCCACGGGAATTGACATCACGCGACTGTGGCCCCAGTTGCGAGCAGGATTTCATCAGTATTCGTTAATTATTCTCCTTTAGACCCGCATAGCCGGCAACCTCTTCTGTGCCAATCCCCTTCGACTTTTATGAAAGTGCCAGAGAGATCTGCTCGAATTTTCGTCCGGTGGCTTCCACAACCGGCCGGGAAGCCAAGCCATTCTTTTCGCGAAGATTTCTTGCCCGATCGGCAATTTCCTTCCGGTAGGCTTCAGGAGCATAAGCCGCGCGGCCGTACCACTCCTGATATTGTTTGGCCCGGCGTGGAAATCGCTTCTCGATAAATGGCAAAAACTGCTTGTGCGATGAGGGCATCAGGAAAAGCACTCCCACGGCCAGCCACTGCGCGCCAGCTTCCTTGGCCGCCGCGGCCAGCGCATCCAACTCACTCTCGCGATCGTTAATCCCCGGAAGCACCGGCATAATGTGAACGCCCACTGCGATGCCCGCATCGCGCAGAGCGCGCACGGCCCGCAGGCGCAAATCAGGACGTGGGGCGCGCGGCTCCAGCGCCCGCGCCAGCCCATTTCGCAACGTGATAATGGTCATATTCACAAATAGAGCCGAACGGCTGGCAATCGTGCGCAGCAGATCAATATCCCGCACAATGCGGTCGGATTTTGTGGTAATGGAAAGCGCCAGACCCTCTCGCACGGCCATCCGCTCCAGGATCGCTCGCGTAGCCCCATGTTCTTTTTCAGCGGGCTGATAAGGATCCGTTGCCGTGCCGATGGCGATATGCTCGCCCCAGATTTCCTTGGTGGCCAGATCGCGTTCCACCAATTCGCCAGCGTGTTGCTTGACGAAAATTTTTCGTTCGAAATCGCTGCCGTCCAGTTCCATATATTCGTGGGTATAGCGGGCATAACAATATTTGCAACCGAATTCGCATCCCCGGTATGGGTTTACCGTCCAACGGAAGGGCATCCGTGGCGAATTACATTCGTTCAGAATCGAGCGAACCGGAAGCAGAAAATAATCGGTGTCCGCTTTTTGCCGGGCGAGCGGAGAAGAGGCGGCGAGGCGCGCTATGCCGGTTAATTCCGCCGCGGGCTTCACATCCGAATCGGTGGTGGGGCCACTGGTGGGGATGGGCGAAGAAGCTTCGCGGTCGGCAGGTGCTGAAAAGAGGGTCAGCGGGATGGGTCCCGTCCCAGTTTTGCGGCGGTGGGGGAACGCCGAAACGGAGCGGGATTTGGTGGAATGCAGCATAGGCCCTCGCCATGCCATCCACTATATTCGCCTTTTATTCTCCATGTCAAGGTTCGAGTGGAGCTGATCCCCAAAAAAATCAAAAATGCCCCCAACCGATATTAGGTGGGTCCCGCTTCCCTTGCGGGGCAGCCCGTTTCCATGCTGCTCAAATCCGGGGCGAGGTGAAAGGCGGAAGGTGTGGTTACCCTCGCCGAGAAGAGCATCCATTTGACCGACTTGCCTCCATTCTCTGTTTCATACTTTACGGGCTTGAGGATTAAGACCCCCGATGGGAACTTCGGCAAGGCCGCCAAGTAACCTTCAGCGGTCTTATCCGGCGCGCTGGCGTAGTAAGGCCAGAGAACGACCTGTGCCAACGCTATTGCTTTCTCGTAATCCGATGGATTCAATACAAAGTACACGACATGGTTGTGGCTCAATTGCTCTTTGACCGATTCCGAATAACCTGTGCCCAGATATTGGGAGTTCCCGAACCTTAATGGCGGATTGAGCGGATATGCGTAATCATTGCCGCTGTTTGGCGGCTTGATCTCGATCGTCCAACCTTCATTGTTTCCAAGAGGGGACAAATGCAACCAAAGATGTTCACCTAGTTTGCGTGCATAGGCTTGCCACCATTGATTCGGCCTCCCAATGTGGTTTCCCTACAGCCCTGTACAGTCGCGATGCGTGGCGCCTGGTGCCGCGTAATCGGCAGTGAGAGCAACCCGAATAATGATAGCTTTGCGAAGAGTCTCACCTCGAAACCTCGGCCTTGGAGTCTTCCCTCCTAAATGGCTGGGTAGAAGGAAAAGACCAGCGGCGGACGAGGCTGTTGTCTTTGGCCGCTGCCAGCAATTGACGCACGGTGCGATGTAGCTTGGGATGGCGTGCCGCAGGCGCAATTTCGCACAGCGGTAGCAGAACAAAACGACGCTCGGCGATTCGCGGGTGAGGTATTTCGAGCCAGCGGCTGTCAAACACGGCACGGCCAAAAAGTAAAATATCAAGATCGAGAACGCGCGGGCCGCTTCGCATCAGACGCCGCCGGCCAGCGGCCGCTTCGATGCTGCGAAGCACGGCGAGCAATTCTCGCGGCATCAAATGCGTTTCCGCTTCAACGGCGCAGTTTAGAAACCACGGTTGATTGAGCATCTCCAGCGGCTCGGTAACATACAGCGACGATTGCCGGGTAATGCGAATGCCAGCACGGATGAGCGACGTCATCGCGTTGCGTATGTGGCGTGCGCGGTCGCCAAGATTTGAACCTAGTCCCAGATAAATTCTTGGCATGTTAATCAGGATGGCGTGGCGGGTCAGACAATCCCCGCGGCGAAATCCGCGCATTCCGCGGGTGAAATGTCGCGCCATCCGCAATCGGCATGGGCGCATTCCGTTGAGCGCGGCACTAAAACAAATGCGCCTGGCGCTTTGGCTCCGTAACGCCGAAATACTTGTAGGCCGATGCCGTAGCCACACGACCGCGCGGAGTCCGGCTCAATAGCCCAATCTGCATCAGATATGGCTCGTATACTTCTTCAATTACGTCTTCTTCCTCACTGAGAGACGCGGCGAGTGTGCCCAGCCCCGCCGGGCCTCCCCCATATTTTTCGATCAGCATGAGCATCAGCTTGCGGTCCATGTCGTCGAGACCCTGTTCGTCCACTCCGAGCATGGCAAGCGCGTCCTGTGCCACGGAAAGCGTCACCGAACCGCCGGCGCGCACTTCCGCAAAATCACGGACGCGCCGCAACAGCCGGTTGGCGATGCGCGGCGTGCCGCGGCTGCGCCGGGCGATTTCATGCGCGCCCGCCGGATCAATTTCCACATCGAGCAAGTTCGCCGAACGGATGACAATTTTCTGCAAATCTTCGCCGACATAATAATCCAGCCGTTCGCGCATTCCAAAACGCGTGAGCAACGGCGCGGTGAGCAGACCACTGCGCGTCGTCGCGCCGATGAGCGTGAAACGCGGGAGGTTCAGCCGGACGCTGCGCGCGTTCGGGCCTTGATCAATGATGATGTCGAGTTTGAAATCCTCCATCGCGGGATAAAGAATTTCCTCGACCGCCGGATTGAGGCGGTGAATCTCGTCGATGAACAG
>PKXT01000348.1 GCA_003133505.1 Acidobacteriota bacterium | reverse complement strand
ACGGCAACGGCAACGGCAACGGAGGAATAACCATGGCTATGTCACCGCAATCCGGCGGGGCGCGCCGTCCGTTCTTCCGCCGCCGTAAGAGCTGTCCGTTCTCGGGCGCCAACGCACCCAAGATCGACTACAAGGATGTGAAATTGCTGCAACGATTCGTGTCGGAGCGCGGCAAGATCGTTCCCAGCCGCATCACGGCGGTCTCGGCAAAAAAGCAGCGCGAACTCGCGCAGGCGATCAAACGCTCGCGCTTTCTTGGGCTTCTGCCTTATGTGATCCGCTGAGCAAGGAGACATCAAAATGGAAGTGATCCTGCTCGAACGGATGCCCAGATTAGGTCAAATGGGCGAAGTGGTGCGCGTCAAGGACGGCTTCGCGCGCAATTTCCTGCTGCCGCGCGGCAAGGCCTTGCGCGCGACCGCCGACAACAAGTCGAGATTCGAGGGCATGAAGGCCGAGTTGCAGGTGCGCAATCTCGAGCTGAAGGGGGGCGCCGAGAAAGTGGCCGCCACGCTCGACGGCAAGACCATCGTGGTGATCCGCCAGGCGAGCGAAGCCGGTCAATTGTTCGGTTCGGTAACGCCGCGCGACATCGCCGGCAGGGCCACGCGCATCTCCACCACGTTCCCCGATCTCGCCCACGAGGTTACGACCGGCGCGCGCATTCTGTTGCGCGACGGTCTGATTGAACTCCGCGTGCGCACCGTCCGCGGCAGGGATGTAGTTTGCGAAGTCCTGAACGGCGGAACTCTCGGCGAGCATCAGGGCATCAATCTGCCCGGCGCCAATCTTGATGTCCCGGCTTTCACCCCCAAGGACCGGCGCGACCTGGCTCTCGCGCTGAAGCTGGAAGTGAACTACGTCGCCATCAGCTTCGTGCGCCGCGCCGCCGACGTTCGCGAAGTGAAAGCCGCCATCCGCCGCGCCGGAAAAGACACGCCGGTAATCGCCAAGCTGGAACGCCCCGAGGCGCTCGATTACCTCGACGAGATTTTGGCCGTAGCCGACGGAGTCATGGTCGCGCGCGGCGATTTGGGCGTGGAGTTAAGCCCCGAAAAAGTGCCCGTCGCGCAAAAGCACATCATTGCCCGCGCTCGCGATTTTCGCGTGCCGGTCATCACCGCCACTCAAATGCTCGATTCCATGAAGAAAAATCCGCGGCCCACTCGCGCGGAAGCCTCCGACGTGGCCAATGCCATCTTCGACGGTTCCGACGCGGTGATGCTTTCCGGCGAAACCGCCATCGGCCGTTATCCGCTCGAAGCGGTTCGAATGATGGGCCGCATCATTCTGGAAGCGGAAAAAAGCGTCGTTTTTCCGCCGCAGCCTATTCGCATGACCGACATGCGCGTCAACGAAACGGTCGCCGAGTTGGTGTGCCATGCCGCCGATGAGCTGCGCATGAAAGCCATCGCGGTCTTTACCGAGTCAGGGTCCTCCGCGCGGCTGGTTTCCAAATACCGACCGCGCGTGCCTATCGTCGCTTTTTCGCCCGATTATGAAACCCGCCGCCGCATCAGCCTGTTCTGGGGTGTCTTGCCGCGAACGATTGCCGCCGTCCGCAACATTGACAGTCTGGCCAAACTCGCCGAACGGCGCTTGCTGGAGGAGCGCTACGTCCGCCGCGGCGACATCATCGGCATCGTCGCCGGCACTCCCATCGGTGTCCGAGGCACCACCAACTTTATGAAGCTCCATGTCATCGGAAGCGGCAACTGAGCTCCGGAACTCAGGCCTAGTTCGTCCACTTACTTGGATTGGAAGGCGGATCATCCCTGTGGCGCGCCTGATACACGTCAAACCGGCGGCGCAGATTGCGGCGTCGCCGCTCGGAATAGCGGTTGCGGACTCCGAAGAGATACGATCCCCGCCGCAAATAGAAATAGCCCACCAGCATCCCGCCCAGATGGCAGACATGGCTGACGTTGTCTCCCGAAGCGCCCAGCGTGCTGAAAAATTCAATCCCTCCCATCACCACTACGTACATGCGCATCGGAATAGTGACCGGAAAGGGAATCAGCCATACCTGCCGGTCCGGAAAAATCATGGCCGTGGCCAGCAGCACTCCGAAAATCGCGCCCGACGCGCCAATGGTGGGAGTCCAGGAACTGATCTTCGTCCCCAACAGAAAAGTGCCCACGCCGTGCGGATCGAGAATGGTCTTCACCACCACGTCAATCAGCCCCGCGCCTACCCCGGTGAGGAAATAGTAGGTGTAGAAACGCCGCGTACCCCAGGCGCGCTCCAGATCCGCGCCAAACATCCACAGCACCAGCATATTGATCAGCAGGTGCCACAATCCGCCGTGAAGAAACAGATAGGTAAACGGCTGCCAGAGCCGCAGCCCATGGGTTACTGCGCGTGGCACCAGGCCGAACCATTCGATAAACCGGAATGACGCGGCGGGCCCTCCAAAGATGCCGAGAACCGTTTGCATCAGGTAAACAAAAGTGCAGGCCAGAACGATGTTGCGAATGCCGGGCGGCAGGAAAGTGCGCCAGTTGAAGCGGTGGCGCGGCATGGAGTTCATGAAGGACACGACACCTAGAGTCTATCGAGAGGATGTTGCGCGGTCAAAAAAGCGGCGCACCGCGCCCTTGGCGCATTGGAAACGCGCGGTTCAGAACTGCGGCGAAAACGTAGCGCGTCTAAGTGAGTTTCTTGCGCGCAAAAAAATAGAGTGAAAATGCCAGCAGCACGAACATAATCACGCCCAGCACAGGCATCTCGCTCAAATGAGGCATCACGCGCGGGCCAAACGCGAAAGCTGTCTCGCTGATGGGCAAATGCAGAAACGCGAGCCAGCGCGGTACGTGTGTTCCCAGCTCGGGATCCTGCAGCAGGTTGATGAAGATGGCCAGCAGGCCGAAAACTCCCCCAGCGGCGATCAGTCCGCTGGCATAGAGCGAGCCAGGGCTGAATTCGTTTTCCGCGTCGGTGCCTTTTTTGCGGCCTCGCTCGGCGAGCCAGCGAATTACGCCCCCCGCAAAAATCGCCATGGTTGTGGCAATGGAAAGATACGAGCCAACCGCAAACGCGAGCGAGCGTATCCCCAGCAATTCGACCACGATCACCAGAAAGACGCCCAATAGCACCAGCCGCCACGGCAACTGCTGATTGAGGATGCCGTTTATCACCGTGGCCATCAGACGGGCCTGCGGCGCCGCGGCCTTCTCGCTGCCAATTCCCTGGGTCCATTGAATTTCGATTTGCTTGGTATCGGGATTGTAAAGATATTTACCGTCGGGAATAACGTGCGAACCGAGCGCGTTCACCAGCACGTAGTCGCGGCCAAGGCGCGGGTAGTGCTCATTTTCGACATGAACGCCCTGGGGAAGCTGGTTAATGGAAAGAGGAATCTGGATGGGAGTGTATTTTTCCAATCCTTTATTCATCAGCAGCAGCGTGCCGCCGACGGCGAACGAGGAAACCAGCACTCCGATCACTAGGGCAATCTGCTGCAGCACGGGCGTCGCGCCCACCAAGTAACCGGTTTTCAGGTCCTGTGAAGTCGCGCCTGCAATTGCCGAGGCAATGCAAACCACACCGCCAATCGTCAGAGCGAGCACGGCGTAGGGGCTTGCCGTCCATCCTTTGAGCAGGAACGCCGCGCAAGTAGCCATCAGTGTGGCGATGGTCATGCCGCTCACCGGGTTCGACGAGTTTCCAATCAGCCCGCTGATTCGCGATGCGACGGTGACGAACAAAAATCCAAAAACCACCACGAAGATCGCCGCGACCAGGTTAGAAACCAGTCCGGTCTGTGCGCCAGGAATCGGCTTGAACGTCAGCAGCGCCCACATCATCGCAATCACTACCAGCGCGCCAACNNCCACCACGCGAGTCGAAAGATCGCGCTCCGTCCGCAGCGTGCCGGTGGCCGCATCTCCGCTTCGCGCGCGCACGTCTTTCAATCCCGCGGTGAGGGCGGAAATAATTGTCGGCATTGTCTTCACCAACGTGATCAGACCGGCGGCCGCTACGGCGCCAGCGCCCATAGGACGGATGTAACTGGCCCATAACTGGTCGGGCGTCATTTGCGGAATGGGAATCGTGCTGGGATAAAGAGCCAGATTCGGCGAGAGCGATCCGAAAAATTTGATTGCGGGCATCAGCACGAGCCAGGAAAAAACTCCGCCCGCAAAAAGTGTGCCCGCGATTTTCGGTCCGATGATGTAACCAACTCCAAGATATTCCGAGGTGACCGCCGCGCGAAAGGACGAACCCGGCAGCCATTTGGGACGGTATTCCGGCTGTCCCGGCCACATCTGAAACGTATTCATCAAAAACGTANNCCGCCGCGCTCTCCGGCCACCAGGACGTCCGCGCACGCGGTGCCTTCCGGAAAAGTGAGATTGCCATGTTCCTTCACGATTAACTGCCGTCGAAGCGGGATCATGAACAGGACGCCGAGAACGCCACCAATCACGGCAAGATAAAAAATCCGCCAGTATTCAGTGTTCAGCGCGAAGCCAAGAAAAATCAGCGCCGGAATCGAGAAAATAACGCCAGACGCGACGGATTCGCCCGCCGAGCCGGTGGTCTGCACAATATTGTTTTCAAGGATGGAGGCGCGGCCAAACGCGCGCAAGATGCTGATGGATAGTACGGCGATGGGAATGGAAGCGGAAACGGTAAGGCCGGCGCGCAGTCCCACGTAAACGGAAACTGCGCCGAATAAAATTCCAAACAAGCTGCCCAGTATTACGGCGCGCAGGCTGAATTCCGGCATCCGTTGCGAAGCGTCCACGTAGGGGCGAAATTCCGCCGCCGAGGCTCCAGAACTCCACTGCTTTACGGGCGTTCCCATTACTACCTCCGGCTTACTGGCTCCCTCGCCAAACGATGAATTCGGTGAGGGTTTATAAGCTCGTGAAAGTTAGCACCAGCCGCGACAGCAGCGCAAGTAGCGGCGAGCGGTATTCTGGAAACATGCTGCTCAGTTTCTATTCACAAACCGGTACGCAAGGCGTCTCCGCTCGCCCAACCTGGAGCAATCTGGGTTCCTGGTATTACAATCTCGCGCACCCCCGGCAGCAGGATTCCCCTCAAATCCACGCCAAGGTTGTGGAAATCACGGCCGGGGCCAAGTCAGACTGGGAACGCATCCAGTGCTTGACCGCCTACGCG
>PKXT01000242.1:5273-5465 GCA_003133505.1 Acidobacteriota bacterium | reverse complement strand
TCGATTGCAGCCATAGCATGATTCTCTATGGCGAAGATCGCTTCACACCCGCCAAGCGCGTGGCCATGGCTTTGTCGCATCTCATTCGCACGCAATATCCCGGCGATTCGCTGCATGTGGTGCTTTTTCACGATAGCGCCGAAGAGATTCCGGTCAGCCAGCTTGCCCGCGTGCAGGTCGGTCCTTATTACA
>PKXT01000242.1:0-5209 GCA_003133505.1 Acidobacteriota bacterium | reverse complement strand
TGATCAATACGTTCATGCTGGCCAGCGACTACAGCCTGATTCAGTTCGTCAATCGCGTCACGCAAATGTGCCGTGGCAAAGCATACTTCACCACGCCGCAAACGCTGGGCCAGTATCTGCTGCTCGATTACCTCAACAAGAAATCCAGCCACATCCATTAAAGACTTCTTGAAGAAGGGTTCGCGGTCGTATCTGGAAGAGCGCGTGGCGATACGTCTACCGGCGACATCGGGTGCGGCTTTCGATCTTCATTCCGGCCTTATCGGACCGCCGGGATGTGAACCGGAATGGGGCAGTTAGTTCCAGGTAACAGGGCGGGACACGCCCCTTGATGCGCCTTTTCCCGCGAGGTTAACTAAATTTCAGCCTGCATGATTTTAGTGCGCCGCCGGTGGGGCGGCTGGAATCGGATTGCGAGCACCGTGCGCGGGCAANNGCAATCAAGCATTACTGGAATAGCGCTGAATGGGGCCTAACTACAACTTGAGCGGCGCGCGAGCCCGTACGCGTATAAGGCAACGGGAGGGGGACGTAGCGGAAAAAAATATGCGAACGCAAAAAAGCCGCCCGGGAAGCACCCGGGAGGCCCATTGCGGAAAAGAAAGGAAGCGGGCTAGTGTGCAGTTCCCGGCGCGGTAATTCCCAAGGACNNGCAATCCGAATTTACCGGCGCAGTGAGAATGTAATTCGGGAACTCGGCCATAACGATCATGCCGCCGGTGGGACTGGAATCCGAAACATGGATATCAGCCGCGTAAATCTCGCCTGGGGCCACCGTTACCGTAAATGGGGAACCAACCGTGCGGGTAAGCGATACTGTACCAGGGGCTGTACCCTCCACAAAGGTCTCTGTAGATACTCTATAGTCGCTATTGTTGGCGATATACAGGCATCCGCCGGTGGTGGGATTGGACGCGGCGGCGGGGCTTAACCGAATGTTGGTGGAGTTATTCGCGGGACCCAGGTGCTTGAAATCCTGATTGCCGATAAGGCAGGGCGGCGGGGCCGCGGCGGGATTGCAACTGCCGGGAGTAGTGCTTATCCACCAGGACTCCATTTCCGCGTAATCGTTGGTATCGCCAAATACCGCGACGTTGCCGTCGTCGGTTACTTGGACGGCGCCCGGAGATCCGGAGGCGGGCTGCTCCCCGACTGCTTCCTGGGCGAGAGTGCTGCCCCCACCCGAAATGATGAACAGATTCACATAACTCTGAAATGGATAATAAGGATAGGACGTCACCAGGTACTGCGCTCCGCTGGATTGCTGGGCCATAGCCATGCCGGCGACCTGCCCTCCGTCTTTGTAGGAGTTGACCAGCGTCAAGGAACAATTGGCGCCAATCTGCCAGACACCTATGTTCTTGGATGTGGTGTAAGCCGCGTATAGATATTGTCCATTGGGGTTCAATACCAGCCCAATGCCATTTTCGACTCCCGACAAAGTCGCGTCGCTATAATTGCCCACCAGGGCGAATGTGCTGGCCAATATGGCCGCTATATCACCAATTTGGACACCGTCAACGGTGGTGCCGGAGTCGGTCGCAAAAATACAGTTGCTGTTGACGGCCAGGCGAGGAGTGCTGAAAAATCCCCCCCCGACGCCGAAGCCATTGGTTTGAATCGTCTTCACGTGCGTAAGGGCTCCGGTGGAACTATTGAGGCTAANNCGGCAATAACATCATCATTGGTAATCACGTACTGGGTGCTGCCCGCAAAAACCGCGCTGCCGCACAGGATCATTGCCACCATTGCGCAGCCCGCCGCAAAACCTCTCTTGCCTATGATCATAACCGGTTCTCCTTGGTCCTCATTCTCCATCTGCTTACCATTGCGGACTGACTACTTTGTGGCTGGATCCACCTCAATCTTGGACATCATTCCGCCGTCTTCGTGTTGTAACACGTGGCAATGATACACAAATGTTCCAGCGATATCCGGATCCCGGAAATCCATACGCAATTTCACATTAGGATACGGCCCGGAACCACTCCAAAAGGGTAGGATTATGGTATCCGACAAGTAGGGGTTGGTCACCTTCTGCCCATTCATCTCCATTACGAGAAAGTGAATCTGGTGGATGTGAAACGCGTGATCTTCCTGGGCCCGGTTCTCAATTGTCCAGTCCTCCACAGCCCCAACAGTGGTCTTGATGGCCGGGGGCTCATCCATGGTGAAGGTGTGCGGTACCTGGCCAGCTTCGGTGATGTAATACTTTGTGGGACCGTTGGTGCCACTGGCCGCCTCCGAGAAATAGAGGTTCCGGCTTGTAGTTACGGTTTGGTTGATCAAGTTGGCGAACCGCTGGGGACCGAGGACTCCATGAGCCGCCGGCATCTCCCGCAGGTTGCCGTTGGCCTTTGTGCTGGTCTGAATGGTGGCCAGTTCTTGAAACCCATTGAAGTTACCCACCGCGCCGGTTGCCGTTCCAATATCGTTAAACATCGCGGTTTGTCCCGCTGTGGGGGCTGCGACGATGAATTCCACGCGCCCCGCCGGCGGAACCGGGATAGTACTCTCCGTCATCGGCGTGGTCAGCGGGACTCCATCAATTGCGATAATCTTTAGATTCTGAGGCACTTCATCATAGAGTACCTGCAAATTCAAAAATCCCTGGGAGGTCGCATTGCAGAACCGCCAAAATTCCTGAGAGCCCAATTTCATAGTAATAATGGGAGGCGCGGCGCCCGGGGTAATGGCTGGCTGAAAGTTCAGTGTCAGACTGTATGGTCCGGGTACCCAGGTTGGGGTTTTGGGAAACTCCTGGCGCAGCATCAGCACCCGTTCGGTCAATCCCGCCACTTCCGGGCGCACTTTTTCCATTCCTTCGATAACGATTGCGCCCGCGGCGCCGCCGTTGACCTGGGCGGTCGCTTCGCCATGGGGATGGGGATGATACCAAAAGAGACCTGGAGCATCCGTCGAGGGAATAGTGATGTTGTAATGAAACGTCGGATCACCTGGCTGCAACAGGGTGTTCAGCACATCATCCTGGTGGCAAACCGGCGGAACATTCAATCCGTGGAAATGCATGTTGGTTGCCACCGCCGACATGTGGCCATTACAACCGGCATCGCTGCCCGGCGCCGTGGTCGTGGGTGTCATGTCGCCAGTCATCGCCGCAGCCTGCGCGTCGCCCGAGGGGAGCGGCAAATCATTGGTAAGGTCCATATTAAGCTGGTCGCCGGGATTCAGATATAAGGTGGGTGATTCCACAAAACCCAGTCCATTGCCACTTGAGTCCAGGCAATAGTGTGGAAAATTCTGCGTGTCCAGGAGGTATCTCATCGTGAGAGACACGTTGAGAACACCATTCAGGCTCATGATGCTTGGCTCAGCCTTCAACTCCGTCCCAGGCTCCGGACGCGGCGGACAAGCCATTTGAGTCCCCTGAGCGCGGGTGGTCCCCACAAAGCCCAGTCCAAAGACCAAACCGAAGATTAGCCCCAAGGGCAGTAATTTTGATATGGCGCGCATTCGAATTCTCCCGCATACCGGATCCGGCATGAACTATACTGTGGTGCCGGCTGCAAATTCGGATTGCCTTCCCCTGAACGCGGCTGGAACCGCATTGATGAAGAGGCTCCCCCTGAATGTTACGTTTATCCAGGAATATTCAGGAATATTAGAGTTCCGCACCGTGCAGCCATTTCAGCGGAACATCAATTTGAATTATGTGCACAGTCCCGCCAGCGGTCAAGCAAAAAAGGAAAAAATGACAACGGCCGCACTAGTACTTGAAATCGCTGGAGGGAGGCACAGATTCACCACGCACCAAAAATCGCAGCGCTGTTGACGTCTTTTCGCGCTGGCGTCTAAGCGAACGGCCACGGATTTCTACCATATCCACCTGATTACCAACGGAACCGAGCCTTTCTATTATTGCGTTCGTGCATCCTGAGCCGGCCAGTAACATGCGGTGATCAATGCTCGGCCAGGCTCGGTTACGAAAATAAGCTTTAGGAGGTTGTAGAAAAACTCATCGGGTCCTCATTTGGCGAGTCAAGGGCAACGACGATTCCGTGTTTTTCTTGGCTTTTTGCAAGAAATGAATTCCTCGGCTAGTCCTAAAAGGCGACCAAAGGGCCTTTTTCAACAAGATCTTAGAGCACGAGTTAAGAAAAGCAGCGGTAGAAATCCCTGACCTGTTTCGCCAGGGCCAATTTTACTGGAGGATTTATGAGATTTGGACCCTTCCTGGGGATCGCCATTTTGCTGTTGATTCTGTGGGCCGGTGGTTTCCTGATGTTTCACGTCGCCAGCGGTTTGATTCACCTGTTATTGCTATTCGCGGTGATTGCTCTGGTTATCCACTTGTTCACCGGCAGCAGAGCCGCTGTTTAACCGCAACTCCCCCCAGCGACGGCTATCTCACCCCTGCGGGGGCGTGTACGTGGGACTTGTCCGCGTACGCCTCCCGGGGCGACGGAGGGGCTGAGCGCCCAATTTTGTTTCCCGCGTCCTGATCTCTCAAGACGGGATCTACACTCAAGCCAGACTCAGGTACTGGAACTCCCGCATTTTGGGGCTGGTACCGCGACTCTATTGACCCGCTGATTGAGACATGCGATTATATGTCGTAGCGGAAATTCTCCGGCGTCCCCTTGTAACGTACGTCGCGCACAGGCCAGAAAAATCCGCCACTTTATAGGCACGCGGCGCGAAGTTCCAGCCCGGCCGCGTACGCCCAAACAGGTATATACAGGAGAATCAGGTATGAATTCCGCCGCACCCAATTATAACGGGATCATGAGTACACGCCGAGCGCGAATACGGTTCGCGCTTCCGGCGATGTTGCTGGTTTTAACGGTCTCTACCGGTCAGGCCGGCGTGCAAAACGTCCCGGTACCAGCCATTGCCCAACCTCTGGTTCCTGTGACGGTGATTCCAGGAACCGCCTCCTTTACCATGCAAGTTAAGGGCACGGGCTTTACGGCCACGTCAGTGGTCAACTGGAACGGGGCGCCTCTGGTAACCACGTTTGTCAGTACCGACGAGATCCAAGCCACCGTACCGAGCCGCAATGTCGCTGTAGCGGGCACAGCGGCCATTACAGTGGTCAATGCCGACTCCCCACATCCCAAGGTTTCCGGCACGGTCTATTTCCCGATTAACACTTCCGTCTCCGCAGTCAATTTCGTGTCAGCTTCCTATGCCACGGGGACGAATCCCACGGGCATCGTCATTGCCGACGTAAATGGCGACGGCATAC
>PKXT01000093.1 GCA_003133505.1 Acidobacteriota bacterium | reverse complement strand
CGGTGCTGGCCGAAGACGCCATTAAGGCGGCCATTTCCGATTGGAAGAAAAAGCGCGGCGAGGCTGGGGCTCAAGCGCATGAAACCGCCGCACCGGCTGTTCACCAAGCGGTGTAATCGAACCAGGAACGGCTGTTGCGAGCAGTTAGCGGCTGGCGCGGATTCGCATCCACGGCAGTGCCGCATTGACCATTTTAGAGATTGAGGCTGTCGAAGATGATCCATGTAACCGAAAAAGCGGCGACAAAAATTCAGGAATTATTGGCCCGCGACGGCGTGACGCTGGAAGCAGGGGGCTTGCGGGTTGGCGTGCAGGGCGGAGGGTGCTCGGGCCTTACCTATGCGATGAGACTGGATACCCAGGCTCGCGAGCGCGACAAGGTTTTCGAAGAGAACGGCGCGCGGATTTTTGTGGACCCCAAGAGTTATCTTTATTTGAACGACACGACGCTCGATTATCAGGAAGATTTGATGCGGCAGGGTTTTGTTTTCCACAACCCCGCCGCGGCGCGAAGTTGCGGCTGCGGAAGCTCGTTTACGGCCTGAGCGGGCTGTCTCCCTCGGAGCTATGGCAATTCCGGACGGAGCGGGGCTTCGATGCTTTCTTCAGTGAAATTCTAAAATGACAATTTCCGCGAATCTACAGAGCGGTACGCCTGTTTCCCGGGCCACGAAGAGTTCTGCTGGCGGTAAAAAACCGGATGGAGCCTGCTGGAATTGTGGGGCTGAAACGCGCGCGGCGCATTTTTGTCCCGCTTGCGGACGAATTCAACCACTGGCTGCCGACGCAGATTATTTTGCGTTTTTTGGCCTACCCCGAAAACTGCAGCTGGATAGCGCGGAACTGGAAAGGCAATTTCTGCTGTTGAGCTGGAAGTTGCATCCGGATAATTTTGTCCGGGCCAGTGACTGTGAGCGCGAGCTTTCGCTGGATCGCTCCTCGCGGCTCAACGACGCCAGCCGCATTCTGCAAAACCCCCTTTCGCGCGTGGAATATTTATTGGAGCGGGAGGGAGTCCGACGGGAAGGCGCGGCCAAGCAACAAGCACCGCCGGAACTGCTGGCGGAAGTCTTTGAGCTGAACGAATCGCTCGACGAAATGCGTTCCGTACGCGCGGATAACTTGGCCGATGGCGAGGAAGCGGCGGCACTTCGGGACCGTCTTGTCGAAGCGCAGGGTGATTTTCAGGAAAAGTTGGCTGAAATTGACGCTGAGCTCTCCGCGGCATCGGGTGACTGGGATGCGGCGCTGGAGTTTGAATCTGGCAATGGCTCGAATGCCGCTGCGCCGGCGCGGCGNNTCAACGAGATTTTGAACCGTAGGTCGTACGTCCGCAACCTGGTGAACACGGTACAGGGCGAGTTGGAGCAGTCCGAGTTGGAGCAACGATAAAATGGATCGCATTGTTGGCATCGATCTAGGCACCACTTATAGCTTAATTGCGTGCCTGGATGCGCAGACCGGAAAGCCCCGTTGCATCGCCGGGCCGTACGGCAGCGCTTTGTGTCCCTCGGTTGTCAGCGTGGATGCGGATGGCGCTGTGGTTGCTGGCGAAGCGGCGCGCCGCCGTTTGCTGACCCAGCCGGAACGCACGATTTATTCGGTCAAGCGGCTGATGGGACGCGGCGTGGCGGACGTTCAGAACGATTTGAAGCTTTTTCCCTTTCGCATTGATCACACGAGCGGAAACGCTTTGCGAGTTCAGCTGGGAGAAAGACTTTTCACGCCANNATCACCGTCCCGGCCTATTTCAACGATGCCCAGCGACAGGCCACCAAGGATGCCGGACGGCTGGCCGGGTTGGAGGTTGTGCGCCTAGTAAATGAGCCGACCGCCGCGGCCTTGGCATACGGTCTTCACGAGAAGCAGCGGGGCCGCGTGGCGGTTTACGATTTTGGCGGCGGAACTTTCGATATTTCAGTCTTAAAACTGATCTCCACCGGCCAGGGCGATATTTATCAGGTCCTTTCCACCAATGGCGACACCCATTTGGGCGGCGACGACGTGGACAACGCCATGCAGACGTTCGCTGCTAAGGAAATCGGCCGCCAGTTCAATCTGGAGATCGCCAGCTTCCCCCCTGCGGTGCAGGAGTTGCGCCAGGCGTTAATCGCTGCCAAGCACGAGCTTTCTTCAACCTTGAGCGCGACCGTGCAATTCACCCTTCCGGATGGAAAAATCTGGGGCCATCAATGGTTGCGCGCGGAATTCGAGACTCTCATTCGTCCCATCATTGAACGTACGATGACGCCGGTGAAAATGGCGCTGGCGGACGCGAAACTTTCGCCGTCCGATTTCGACGAAGTGGTGCTGGTCGGCGGTTCCACGCGCATTCCGCTAGTGCGCGAAACGGTCGCCGCTTATTTTGGGCGCGCACCCCACTGCGAACTGGATCCCGATCAGGTGGTGGCGCTCGGCGCCGCCGTACAGGCCGGCATCCTCGAGAGCGGCGTGCAGACCATGCTGCTGCTGGATGTCACGCCTTTGTCGCTGGGCATTGAAACCATGGGTGGAGTGGTGGCCAAACTCATCCCGCGCAATTCCACAATTCCAGCCAGCGCGCAGGAATTATTCACCACCGGCGTGGATAATCAGACCGCCATTGACGTGCATATTTTGCAGGGCGAACGTGAGCTGGCC
>PKXT01000311.1 GCA_003133505.1 Acidobacteriota bacterium | reverse complement strand
ATCGGGTCATTTATGAAGTCGATGAACGGCGGCAAACGGTGTGGGTGCTCACGGTCCTCCACGGCGCGCGACGGAGGATCAAAGGGTCCGATGTCGCATGAGTCGTGCATCTGGCGGGCACACGGATGCAAGCGCATCCGGTTGTATTTTTCAAGGCCAATGACAGCAACTCTCTGGTCTGATAGCAGTTTCAAAGTCTTCGTAGAAAACGGAAACTCTAATTGTTGTGATGAAATTAGAAAACTTAAAACCTGGGATTTCGCTGGTCGGCATTGAGGCCACTTTGATTGCGACCGTCATTGCCGTTGTTCCCATCGGCGACGGTGCCGTGCAGGTGCACTTTAAAACTCCCGAGGGAACGATTAAAGACCGTTTGCTGGGCCGTGCGGACGAGATGAGTATCAGCCTAGCGACAGCAGAACGCCCCTGGGCCTTCGATGGGAACGGCGAGGACTTCAACCTCGCCGTCGAGGCCAAACGCATTGATCTGGCGTTCCTGTTTGACCCCATGATGGCAGTCCACGAAACCGGTTCTCGATGATCGGGAATTGTACGGAGGATTGATCCGCTTGCATGTGCTGCACCATGCAAACGAAGAGCCTCTCTATGGGCAATGGATGATCGAGGAACTCAAGCGCCATGGCTATCAGATCGGGCCGGGAACAATGTATCCGCTTCTTCATGGACTTGAGCGCAAGGGATATTTGCGCTCAAAGCGCGACCGCAGCGGAAGCCGCTACCGAAAGGTCTACCGAATCACCAGTTCGGGGCGCAAGGCTTGACGGTTGCAGTGTGCAGGATGCAGGAACTGTTCGGAGAAATGTTCGAAAAACCAGTACGAAATAGAAGGAGGACATCGTGAGCCCATTGCCGAAATTCCGCCGCGAATTTCTGGAACCGACTGATCTCGCCGCTGGCCAGTTAGCTCCGAGCATTAGCTAAGGTTCACGATGCCAAAGTAGAAATCCTGTTGCGAAGAGCGCATCATGATCTTTGCCAGAAGCAGGAGTTTCTAATGCCGGGGCTCAGCAATTGCTCGAAACTAGCGGTATTTCTGTTCGTTATGCTGATCGCCCCGAAGCTATGGGCGCAAGGCCCTCCCTTTCAGACGGACGATCCGACACCTGTGGACCTTGGGCATTACGAGGCTTATGTTTTCGGAGGCGTGGACGGCACTCCGGCGGAAATTGATCCTGTCGGGCCGGCATTTGAATTCAACTGGGGCGCATTGCCCAACGTCCAGCTTCATGCCATTCTGCCTTTCGGGGCGGCTCTGCCGTCGAATAATCCGATTTACGCTCCGGGCGGAATAGGCCCCAGCGCCTACGGCCCGACGGACATGGAATTGGGCGTGAAATACGGTTTCATAAAGCAAACCAAGCGCCGTCCGCAGATCGGTACATTCACCATGCTGGAAGTTCCGACTGGAAGTTATGCCAAAGGGCTGGGCGTTGGGCGAGTGTGGTACAAGCTTCCCATTTGGGTGGAAAAAGATTGGGGCCCCGTGGACCTTTGACGGCGGTACGGGATACACAATCGTCAAGCAATATCAGTATCGCAGCTACTTGTACGGCGGATATCTGATTAAGCGAAAATTTAACAAGAAGCTGGGGCTGGCAGCCGAGGTCTTGTCTCACGGTCGAGAAGGTTTTGCTGCTCCTCAAACGCAGTCCTCGACGTTGATTGACGCGGGCGGCTATTACCACTTTAAGTATCCCGGTCTACAATTCCTTTTCGCCTATGGCCACTCCGTTCGCTGGGCAGACGGAGAACTATGCTTACCTTGGCCTCTACTGGACATGGGGGAAAGATAAGGAAAAGACGTCCACGGAAGACGCAATGCTCTCCGGGCGACAACTCGGGAACAGATTTTATTGAGGCGTAGGTTCACTGCCACTAATAGCTGCACATTGACCCTGGGTTCATGAACCCGTTCGGGTACGTGCAGACTGAGCTCGTTCGACATCTGAATGCTCTGTGGCACGAGGAGGCTTATCAATGCAAGCAAGCACACAAGCAACGTGGGCGGATCGTACGGCGAAGGCTGTTTTGGTCATCCGAATTCTCGTTGGTTGGGTTTTTCTTTCTGAAGGCATACAGAAGTTCTTGTTCCCCAATTCCCTTGGAGTCGGACGTTTCGTGAAAATTGGTATTCCTTCGCCACAGGCTATAGCCCCATTCGTCGGCGTGGTCGAGATCGCCTGCGGCATTCTGATACTGATCGGCCTGATTACGCGGCTGGCGACTGTGCCGCTTCTGATTGATATTGCCGTCGCTATATATTCTACCAAAATTGTCGCGTTCGCGAGAAACGGATTTTGGGGAACGTTACACGAAGCCAGGACTGATTTGAGCATGCTGCTGGGTCTCATTTTTTTGCTGCTGGTTGGTGGCGGCTCATGGTCCCTGGACACCTTGTGGGCGGGAAGACGAAACCGACGTCATGACTAAAGTGCTAGCGCTCCACGCCTCAGATTTTGTTTCTGAAAAGAGACAGGTTTCCCCCGGCAAGCTTGCTTTTGTCAACGCCGGACTGCGCAATGCACGCGCCAAGGGCAAGCGGTTGGGACGCCCGCGCATCGCCGTGGACGCCGCGAAGATCGCCCTCTTGCGCGCACAGGGACTTTCATGGCCGCGCATTGCACGCGAGCCTGGTGTGTCGGTCGGCTCGTTTTACGCTGCGGGCCGCAGCCTTTCAAATAACGTCACCGCGAGCGGCACTGCAAGTCGCTGATTCTGTGCCGCAGTTTCCATCAACCGCAGCCATTCAGGAAACAGATGTTTTATGTAGTGCCTTGGCAAGATCCACGCCTCGCGACCGTCCGTCTGAGGTTCACTCTGTCATCGCATGGCCCTTGCGGCGCAACCGAAAAATGCCATCAGCAATTTTATTTGGCAGGTTTGACGGGTTTCCGCTTCACGGTTTGGAAAATCCGACCAACGACGTCAGATTCGGAGANNTAAGCAGCCGCCAACTGTCCGAAAACCTCCAATAAAGGACGTGAGACCAGGAAGCCCGTTTTGGTATTTCAAGCTCAAGGAGAATGGCCGCTGGCATGAGTTGTCAACAAAGACCGCCTGCTTCGAGGACGCGAAGAAAGTGCGCCGCCATGCCCTCCAGGACGAAACAACTTACAAGTCCGCGGGGACTNNGTGGGGACTCGAACCCCAGACCTCTACCGTGGTAATTTGGAACTATTTGTTTTTACAATAACTTACAAGTCCGCGGGGACTGCCAAAGTTCGCGGAAGTCGTACAAGACATCGCGAGTAGTGGGTTGGAGAAAAGCTTGACTAGCCGGTGCCTTTTTCCAGCAAACGGAAATCTGCTGCCACGCGGCTGGAGGCAGAATCGCTAAGACCGGCCTGGCGGGCGAATTTCGGCCAGCCTTCCAACGCCGTACGGACTTCGTTCAGCAGGTCCTTCGGACGGCTAACGCCGAACCGCTCTGCTTCCACCAGCATGTCCTCGCGCGCAATATTTTCAAACTTGCCATTCACGCTCATCAGGTGCTGGTAGGTCCATTCGCCTTTGGGGTTATGGGCATGGGTTACGTCATAGGCTGGCGCGAGTTCCCATCTTCCTCCTTGCTTCAGGAGAAACGCGAAGTTTTTCGAGTGGTCGTCACAGTTGCGCGCCATCACATTGAACGCCATCCTCCGAAAGATCTGGTCCAGGGCGATATCCCCCAGGTTGAGCTGTGCAGCGACCATGAAAAGTTGAGCATAGGCGTGAGTGTTGCGTTGCTTGAAGTCCAGATGATCCATGGCGCAAAGTGTCTGCACATGATGCTTTATGGTTTGGCCGTTTATCACTTCGCGGTCGAAACGGCGGGTGATGAAATGAGCGCGGTCATTTTCCGTGAGCAAACGGCATTCGGTCATATTGATACCGGCCTGCTTGGCCATGAGGTGGTACGCAAATTCGATACGGCCGTAATCCGCTCCCGTGCCCAGCTCGAAATCCTTGCCGACGCCATCGAACTTCAGAAGCCAGTGTTCAAACCCCTCGGCCGCATCGAACTGCCCGCTGCGGATTACGTTTGTCTTGGCGTTCCAGGCGATCACCGCTTTTGCGCGCGCGCCGCCCGCTGAGGTGCCCACGTGAATAATGTTGGCAAGTGCTGCGCTGGCCTGTGCATCAATCGAAAGATCGCCCTCCATCAGCTTGCGTGCGTTTTCCACGAGAGATTTCATCTCTAGCGGGGCGGCGCTTTCTCTATGAGAACCGCGTGCTGGCTTGAACTCCAGTGCCCCTATTCCCCGCTTTCCCATATAGGCCAGACGGTCAAGCGGCGTCACTTCGCTCTTTATCATACCGTGCTGGGCCATCCAGGCATCAATGAGGGCATTGCCGAAGTCATCCGGCAATGCATCGGCCAACATTCCCGCCAGACAATGGAATGTTGGTTCAGGCAGATTGGGGAAAACAAACGCGTTGCTTCGGCTATTAAGCGGCAAAGTCAAGGGTGCCAACTCGACACCGGTGCGCTGCCATGCCGGTGTATAAGCAAAGGCGTAATAGCCGAGGCGTGGATCGAGAGCGACAGCCCCCACCGTCTGGCCCCAGATTCGAACTTCAATGACCGGGACATCTTTCACTGTGCGGCCCTTTGCGGTTTCCGTGGACGCCGGACACGTTGCGCTGGCTTGGAGCTATGCAACAATGCGAGCGGATTAACACTGATCTCTGGAGCGAGCATCTCTATTCCCTCAAGGAAGTCCAAAGCTTTCAGGGTCCTGAGCAACGTTTCAACCGTAGATCCGCGCCCGGATTCAAGATTGCGCAGCGCTTTTTCCGAAATTCCCGCTTTATCAGCCGCCGCGCGTTGGCCTATATTGCGCGACAGGCGCAGCTGGCGGAGGTGCGCGCCCAGCACATTCTGCAATTCCTCGGGTGTCTTGAAAGCAATGTAAGTCATATAGGCATTTTAAGGCCGATTGGGAGACAAATCAAACATAATCGGTTTAAACATGCCGTTTATATATAAATGTATTACACGGTCATAATATGCCTATTAAGACTAAGAATCTAAATTAACGGAATATATGCGCCGCTTAAATGAGTAATTTATTCATGTCTTTCACCCGATACCCCTTCCCAGCACAACATTTGTCTCAAGTGCCCCCTGCCCTGCCGAGAATTCCCGACGTTGGCCCCTTCTCCGTGCAGGTCGATGGCCGTATTGCGTGACGTCCGAAGGACTCCCCCGTCGGCGCTTGTGGGTTAGATTGTCACAAATCCGGAAGTAATGTCGATCACGAAGCGGTAGTCGGGGTCAACTTCCGGATGCGCCGTGACTCGCCAAGTGGGAATCCCTGCAAGATGGCTCTACACTTCGTGACAAATGAAGAGCCGTTTCCCGAAGGCTGTTCTCTGGGATCCCTCCAGTCGATGAATTCGAGTAGTTTACGTAGCTTATAACCAGTCCGCATCAGACGATCGACAAGCCCTTACATGCCGGGATATTTCCCGAGGAAGATCAGCACAAAGTCAATCGAGTCGCAAACTCCGTGTGCAACTATCGGCACGGCCAAGTTGCGCCCTGTGCGCAGATAGANNGTGATTATGCCGGTCCAGCCTTGGTGCGCGTGGGCCAGCCCAAATGCGACGTGAACAACAATCAGGCTGATGATCCACGCGCGCCGCGTGCGATTAGGAGGTCGGCAACTCGGTTCATCAAGTAACCGCGGTAGACCATTTCTTCGCCGAAGGCCGCAACAGTCCAGGCAAAGGCAATAGAAATTAGGGTTAGCTTCAGGTTCCCAATCAACGGGCGAAAATCCTCAAAGTTCGGTTGCTGCCCCAGCAATCTCACCAAGATGGGTTGGCTGACAAACAATTCAAATCCTTCCAGCAGCAGNNCCGCAATGCCCAATCCAAGCGTAGTCTTCCAGTTGCGAAACCGACTCAGCCCGACGTCACGCCAGCGCAATTTCCGCACCAAAGCGAGACCCATCCAAACAGCAGCAGGTACGGAGTCTTACTGAAGAAGATGAGATGCCGGAAATCCGCCCAAAAAATTAGGGCGACGACAACCAACTCTCCAATCGCCAGCCATTTGCTCTGTCGCCAGTTCGCCGCGCCATTTCCCGGGCGTTACCGAACTGGCCGAGAACGGCGCGCCGGAGACCACGATCATGGCGCTTGCTGGCCATGTGTTGCGCAGGATGATGGAACACTACTCGCATATTCGGATGGATGCCAAGCGCACTGCCGTAAATTCCCTGAGGCCAGTGGCCAGCCGCCATGTTGAAGAAACCGCCGCACTGCTCCCGAACTGAAATTGCGTGTTGAAATGTATGTTGAAATGCAAAACCCCGAAGCCACACACCGCCCGCATGTCATTGAAAAATATGGTAGGCCCGTGGGGNNCCCAGACCTCTACCGTGTCAAAAAGTATTTGGTTTTACAACAACTTACAAGTCCGCGGGAACTGCCAAAGTTCGCGGAAGTCGTACAAGACATCGCATGTTGTGGGTTAGAATTATAAAAAGGGGCCTAATCGGTTTTGTCCTCTGTTTTGTGATCCTCGATCTGGAAGCGCAAAAAGTCATGGACGGCGTTCAGGGCATCGTGATTTTCTGTTTTGATCCTGACCGCTCCGCCGTTTGGCAACTCGATAAAGCTGTACGAAATCTCAGCGCGTTTTTCTTTCATCTCCGTCGCACCCGGTGGTAGCTGGCTGTGCACAAACATCGGTATGGAAAAATCGCCATTCGAGAACATCATCACAATGTGCATCAGATGCGACCGGATCGCTTGAATATCTTGAGTATCTTTAGCGTCATTGGCCGTGACCTCGATCATCCCGCCGTCAGGCTGGAGGCGAAAATGATGCGTGGCGCTCTGTTGGGAGAACCCCATGGCCTCATCACCATTTTTTTCAACATTGGCTTGATGCTGGGACTGTACCTCCGTGTGTTGTTTGTGCATGGGGCAGGATTGCATATCCTGCGCTGCCAAGGGCAAGCTGAATAGAAAAACCGTCGCTACTAGAGTTTTCATATTTTCCTCCTTCGGAATTTAGTTGTCCTATTCTTGGAGTTGTTGGCCGCACCGGTGAGCGAATGAAGCAGGTTTGATTTCTGGCCGACAGGGGTTCCGCGAAGGCGACTCTCCCAATCCCTCAGAATGAGCTTGAGATACCGCTCGGTCTCCCGCAACACCTCAATGTCTGCTTTAATTCCCGTGAGTTTTTCTCTTGCGAGTTTATAAACCCGTCGGCATGGAACAGATCCTGCATCGCGCGCTTTTAGTACATCGGCCAGCTCCGCCAAGGTAAACCCGATGCGGAGTGCTCTGCGTACGGCAAGCACACGTTCTTTGGCGCTCTCTGGGTAGAGCCTATAGCCGGCCTCGGTCCGCAAAGCTTTTGGCAGAATGCCGAGCTTTTCGTAGTGGCGAATCGTGTCTGGGCTCACACCCGTTGCTTTGGCCAGAGTCCCGGAATAGAGTGCCGTGGCGATATTCTTGCCTCCCGAGAAAGTATGAACCCTTGAACAGGTTCCAGAGTCAAGGAACTATTTTCTGTAAATCTCGCGTTCTGACGGCTGTCCTGCCGTTCGCGGCCTCAGCAGATCCAGATTATTTAACGATATTCAGCGATGGCAACGGCGCTCCAATTCACCAAGTGAAACAGACGCCCGAGCGCTATAGAATAATGGCCTATGTCCGCGATTCATCTCATCATTCTGGTAGCTGTCTTTTTCGCGACCAGCGTCGTCAGCGTGGTCACGGGCAGCACTTCCGTTATNNGTAGCTACCAATATGTTCGCACTCACGTTGATGAGTCTTGGAGGCACGTTGCCTTTTCTGCCGGGCAACGCGCTGAATCGACGGCGTTTGCCGCTTTTGATTGGAGTGACATTGCTCGGCTCTGCTATCGGGGCACTCCTTCTGCTGATCGTCCCCGCGAGGATTGTGCCCGTCATGGTATCCACAGCGATTATCGGCGTTGCTGTTTTCGCAACAATTTACAGGCGAACCGGGGTCGATTCTTCTCCTCTGCTGCCCGGCCGGAGCCTTGAGTTTGTGGGCTATGCTCTGACATTTCTGCTGGGCATCTATGGAGGGCTATTCAGCGGCGGCTACGTGACCATACTGACGGCGATATTTGTTGCGGTATTTAGGATGACCTTCTTGGAAGCTGTGGCAACTACGAAACTGGTTAACATCTTCTCTTCCGCCATAGCAACTGCAATTTTCATGGGGCATGGATTGGTTGATTACCGCCTTGGTACAATTTTGGGATTTACGATGTTCGTGGGCGCTCTTCTGGGAGCGCGCTTCGCCCGCCGCTTAGGAAATCTGTGGATTCGCCGCATCTATCTGACGGCAGTGTGGCTTCTCGGGTTAAAGACGCTGATCTTCGACGTCCTTAAAAATCATGGCACTCCCGTAACAACTCCGCACTCACTCTGAAACTGATCCGCTACCGAATATTGCGGAAGGTGGCGTTCCCGGTTGGAATAAAGACACTTGGAGGCAGGCGTCTGCGCGGTCTAGGTGGGACAACAATCACAACCCAATTTTAGACGAGTCAACGGCCACGCCTTTGATCCCGTCCAAGCAATGTGCCGCATCACACGTTGTGGGTTGGAAATACACGGTTGCTGGAACCCATAGAGCTTCGGCGGGCAGCCATCTCCCTCGTCTTATTGTCTTGATTCCGGGGGAAATTTCCGGAGGTACGGCCCAATCTCGTCGCGGACTCGCCTGAACGCGGCTAGCCGCTCTTCTTCAGAGCCTTGCCGCCTGGCGGGATCTTCAAAATTGTGGTGAATAGTAATCGCGTGGCCAGGAAAGATCGGACAGCTTTCGTTGGCGTCATCGCACACCGTCAGGACGTAATCGAACTGCTGGCCGGAAAATTCGTCCACGCTCTTGGAACGCTGGCCGGAGATGTCGATGCCTAGTTCGCGCATCACGGCGATGGCCTCCGGACGCATCCGCGTCGGCTTGGTTCCGGCGCTGAATACCTCGAAGCGGGCTCCGGCCTCGTGACGCAACAGTCCTTCGGCCATCTGGCTGCGGGCGGAGTTGCCGGTACAGAGGATGAGGACACGCACCTTCATGCACTGCCTCGCAACGGTGCGGGAAACCAATGGCGCGTGCGATTGCAGGCCGCACACACCGAGAGCATCACGGGCACTTC
>PKXT01000166.1 GCA_003133505.1 Acidobacteriota bacterium | reverse complement strand
TATACGTCCCCACGATTTCGACCGTTCGTCCGCCGCGCGGACGCGTTTTTTCAATCACCACAATGCGATAGGCTGGCTGTTTCTTCTTGCCAATTCGGGCCAAACGAATAGCTAACACTCGATGCACCTCATATCTGGAATCCCACTAGTATAGCGGAGAACCCGGCAGGAATGAAGTTACCCTGGCTGAAATCCCAACAAACTTGGCTACAGCAGGCTCTGAAGGTCCGTGCCGCGCTCCTGATTGATGAGCACAGTCGAATCCCTATCCAAATCGGAGAAGGGGACGCTACGCCGGGCGCCCGAAGGCGTGACGTAAACAAGACTGTTACCCTGATGGTAGAAGGCGCCAGCGGCAATCTGATCTCCTTCCTTGGTTACGAGCACGAAATCGCCGACATCTGGCAATGGCGCGGAGACATTCTCATTAGCCGCCGACTCCTGAGATTCGGATGGATCCTCGGCTGAATTCGCATCGGGCTCGGGATCAGCGTAGGCGTTCGCCGCGCCAGGACCCGGGTCATAATATCCCGTCGGCGCGGAATAGAAAGCTCCACCATAGCCGCCATATCCGAAATAGGGCGAATACCTGCGAAATCTTCCAGCCAGCGCTAATTCCGCCTGGGTCCTGGGATCAATGAGCGCCTCTATTCCCAGATTCGAACCTAAACCTAAACCGCCGAGGCCAGGCACACCTGAACCGGGGAAAAAGTTATTCCCGGCGAAGGCGGGGCGATTCCGAAATCCCTGATTGGGGCGGCGATTAAAACCTGTCCGCGGAGGCGGGAAGCCCCCACGACCCCCACCGGAACCGCGGAACCCGGCTGATGCGGACATGGATCGGGACATCGGCCGGGACATGGAAAAGCCATGCCCCATTGAGGAGCTTCCACCCGATCGACCACGCATACCTTGGGCGGCAAGAATTCCCGGTACCAAAATAGCCAAGAGAGAAAGATTCCGTCGTAACGTTTTCATAATTCACCAAACACTTGCGACCTGTCTGGATGGCCGAACATGCCCTAGTATAAAGGGATGCGCGGAGCGGCTGGCCGGTTGCAGTGATAATCATTTTAACCCAATGCCCCGTTTGTATGGCCGATTTCTTGCAGCCCAAGTTTGCCGGGGTAGGTTTTTCGCAAGCCGAGGGTTTCAGAGGGTACATGCACCGAGAACAATATTGACGCCGCGGAGGCTAACCATGAGGGAGAGCTTTGTGGTTGTGGTGGGTTATGCTATAAACAACCGAACGATGGACATTAAAGCCGCGGTAAACAGCATGGCCGGGATTCCTGGCATCGGCGGATTCGCGTCAGTAGCCCAAGCGGGCAGCACGGAGCGCGGTGGGCAAGACGAGCCAATGCAATATTGTCCTTCGTGCTCGTCCAAGCTGTGGGCGCGGAGTTGTAAGCTGGTTTGCCCGTCGTGCGGCTATTACATGTCCTGTTCCGATTTCTACTGAAAGGCTGTGCCGGATTGCGGCTCAAGCGGCGTACAGCCCGCATCACATGGAGTTAAGCAACGCGGAAATTTTGCCGACGGAGGAGATAAAACGTGGCACTTAGAATGATTGAAAAAGAATCAGGTGGTGTGACCATCCTGGAACTGGAAGGGCGCATCGTGCTGGGCGAGGAAAGCAATGCTTTCCGTGAGCGGGTGAAAGCTCTCCTGGCCGGCGGGAAGACTAAGATTGTCCTAAATATGGCCAACGTGACTTACATTGATAGCGCCGGACTGGGCACGCTGGTGGCTTCGCACCAGAGCGCCAGAACACAGGGGGCGACGCTGAAGCTGGCGCAGTTGGGCGCAAAGTTCATGGAGCTCCTGCAGGTGACCAAACTCTTGACGGTGTTTGACGTTTATCCGAGCGAAGCGGAAGCAGTGCAAAGTTTCAGCTAGCGACTCTCAGCGTGGGCTGGAGATAGGGCAAGTCCGGCCCGCGCTATTTCTGCCGATCTTCTATTTGTCGAGTCCGCGCCATCAGTACCGGCATTTGCTCGTTGCGCCCCATTATCCATCCAGACGATAAATGACCAAGCCGCTTAAGAGTTTGGGATAAAAGTCTGTGGATTTTTGCGGCAACGCTTCGCCGGCGATGGCCATGCCGGCAACCTGAGTCACACTCACAGGATTCAGCAAAAACGCGATTTGTGCTTTGCCGCGGCCCACCGCGGCAACGGCGGCGCTCATTTCGCGCTGGTAGGTAATGTGCGATTCGCGCGTTACAGCTTCAGCGGATATTCCCATGCATTCCTGCAGGATCAAGCGGTGTAGCAAGACCACGTCCAGGTTGCGTTGCGCGGGGGAAAGGTCCGGCAGCAGATTTTCCAAGGCGACATCGTCTCTCAGCCGGTACAAAACACATCCTTCGGAAGTGCAAACTCCAATGGCATGTTCGGCAACATGATCACGCAACGCTAAGTGGAAATTATTGTGGGAGCTGGCCTGCGCCACCTGGGGGTCTCGCGGAACCGGCAACTCCTCGTACCAGCGCAGCAGTTTTTGGCGGAAAGCCGCGGGATCGAAATCGCGTACATTGCGAATTACGCGATGGGTGGGGAGGATGACTAATCCAGGCGCCGTGTAATTGACGAATGTCATCATGGCCTTTTCATAGGTCTCGTTGCGAACGGGCGCTATGTCATGGAGGCGGCATTCATCGCGATAGGCCAGCGCCGTTTCATAGCGGTGATGACCGTCGGCAATCACGATTTTCTTCGGGCCCATGGCGGCGACAAACTGTTGAACCGCATGGGCATCAGAAACTCTCCAGAGCCGATGCTGCACCTCGAATTCGTCCCGCAATTCACTAAGGGACGGCTGGCGCATTGCTTCATCCATGAATACTTCAATTTCGCCCCCGTCATCCTCATATAACATAAAAAGCTGGCCTGTTTGCGTGCGTGTCTGGCGCAATAGTTCCAGCCGGTCTGCTTTCGGCCCCGAAAGCGTCTTTTCGTGGGGGAAAACAATTTCCGCTGAATAATCCTCCAACCGGCCCAACGCAATGAATCCGCGGCGCCGTATGACTTCTGGGTGTCCGCCTCTATCGCCGGTTTGGCTTTCCGCGGGTATCACAAATTCTTGGGCGTAGATATAGACGGAAGGCGCGAAATCCTGCGCCAGCACTCCAGCGCTACTCCATTCCGCCAGTTTCTCCGCAGCGCGCGTGTACACGTTATTGTGCGCTGTATCGTCCTGAAATGACTTTCCTTTTTCCACGGGAATCAGGTTGAAAGGGCTGGTCGCATAATAGCGCTCCTGCATGGCGGGCGTGATTTTGTCGTAGGGCTGGGTAAGGACGTCCGCCAGACGTACTTGACCTTGGTTGTATCGCCATCCACGAAATGGACAAATCTTAGCCATTTTCATCGCTCTGTCATCGCCCTCGCGGCGAAGATGTATTTGCCAGAGTGAAAGATGGTAGCAAGCGTGCGAACACCAACCAAATCCATGCGCTGCCAAAGCCAGTGGCACATGCGAGGTGACATACAATGGAACGCATGGCGGCAAGTTCGACGAAGACAGGGAATTTTAGCGGTGTGCGCGGGCTGATCTTCGATCTCGACGGCACGCTGATTGATTCGAAAACCGACCTGGTGCATTCGGTAAATGCCGCGCTGCAAAACAGCGGACGCGAGGCAATTTCGGCAGAAGCTGTGGCAAGTTTTGTCGGTTCCGGTGCCGACACGCTGATAAAGCTGGCGATGGGGAAGGTTGACGCCGACGCCGAAGTTAGCAAAACGCTGGCGTTTTTTCTGGGCTATTACCGCGAGCACATGCTCGATAACACAGTACTCTATCCGGGTGTTCTTGACGTGCTTCAACAGCTTGTTCCTTATCCCATGGCCGTGCTGACAAACAAGCCAGTGCGTTTTAGCCGGGCGATTCTTACGGGTCTGGAAATAGATCACTATTTCCGTTTCGTGTATGGCGGGAATAGCTTTGAACGCAAGAAACCAGATCCCATGGGAGCACTCGTTTTATCCCGCGATTTCGTCCTTGCTCCTGCCGAATTGATGATTGTTGGCGACTCGGATGTGGACGTGCTCACCGCTCGCAACGCGGGAATGTGGGCCTGTGGCGTTACTTACGGGCTGGGAGCAGACGGCCTTCGCCAAACGCCTCCTGACCTGCTGATTGACAGTTTGGTTGACCTCCCGCCATTGCTAAAAATCTGACAAAGTCGGGATGGACGGGGGCTACCCTTCCGGGGCGCTGATCCAGGGCGCTAACGGGAAGTTCTACGGGACGACAGCCTTGGGGGGCAATACACACAGCATGTGCGGCACCCTTGGCTGTGGCACGATCTTCAGCNNAGGTCGTAACGCCCGGCGGCACACTTTCGAGCAATGTCCACTTTCGGGTGACGCCATAGGCGCATGTTCTGGCGAGCACCAAAGTATCCGTCATTAGCGGCAACAGAAGCTGGCACGGGGCTGGCCAGCGGCGCGCGCTATTTTTCATAGCCGGTTTGGAACCATTCCCAGGTGCGCCGCAAGCCATCCTCCCATCCGACCTCTGGCACGT
The DNA here is from genome assembly GCA_003133505.1 of Acidobacteriota bacterium. Classification (GTDB taxonomy): domain Bacteria; phylum Acidobacteriota; class Terriglobia; order Acidiferrales; family UBA7541; genus PALSA-278. The sequence goes on along the minus strand of PKXT01000166.1, from coordinate 18,700 downwards.
ACCCGAGCACTTCACGGGCCAGGCTTATATCGGCTTGGGAATGAAGAATATCGCCGGAGCGAGGTGGGTCGTATCGCGGCTGCAATGACCGTTGCGAAATCCGCTCTAATTCGCCCAGCACCTGATTCAGCGTTACGCGTCCGCCAGCCCCGACGTTGAAGACACGGCCCGCGACGCCCGGCGCTTCGCACGCCCGCAGCGTGGCATCCACCACATTTTCCACGTAGGTAAAATCGCGGGATTGTTCGCCATCGCCGTAAACCACTGACTGCGCATTTTCTCGCGCGGCAAGCAGGAAACGAGACAGCACGCCAGAATAAGGCGACCTAGGATCCTGGCGCGGTCCAAAAACGTTNNTACACCCGGGTGAAAACGTGCGCGTAAAGCTCACCGGCAAGTTTGGACACGCCGTAAGGGGAGATGGGAGCAGGCGGCATGGACTCCACTTTGGGCAGCACGGCGGTTTCGCCATAGACAGACGAAGACGCCGAAAACACCATGCGACGCACGCCAGAATCACGAGCCGCCATCAGCACACGCAGGGTGCCTTCCACATTGACCCGATTGGTTTCCAGCGGCTCCTTTACCGAACGGGGGACGGACGTGCGCGCGGCCAGATGAATTACATAGTCGGCGCCGTGAAGAGCCCGCCCAACAGCTTCGGAATCACAGATACTGCCGATAGTAAGCTCAATCTCAGATCGCACGGCAGACAGGTTGTGTTCATGGCCTGTCGAAAGATCATCGAGAACCGCAACGGAGTGGCCGCGACGAAGCAATTCATCCACAACGTGTGACCCGATGAAACCGGCGCCGCCGGTGACAAGATAACGCATCCTGCCCCTAACCTTCCCCGTTAAATTTCAACGTGAAAACCGGGCCGCATGGTCAACGATCAGATAGTTGACCAGGGTCCAATCCAAGTTAGCGATGACGAACAAATCTCTCCAAAGCTGCGACAGGAGGTGACCCGCGCCTGCCGTTCCGGTACGCTTGAATATAGCCCAGCGCATCGCCGAGCTACAAGCGGCGCAGGAACAATACCGAGTGGCGATTAGTAGAAGTAAAAAAACAAAACTCGCTTTCATCGCGATCCTGGCCGCCGGAATTATTGGCTTGGTGATATTGCGAGCGCGGGAGCAGCGCGGCTCAACCAGTTTCGAAGGCAATGGTCATGCCGGTAATGGTCCGTCTGTCGTGGACGAATTGCGTCCAGGACAGAAGCTGGCATCGGCAGTGCGCATCGGCGAGTCGCTTTCCTATCGCGTTTCGTGGTCATCATTCGCCACCGCGGCTACGGCAACGATTAGTGTTCCCAATCGCTTGTATTATCTTGGCAACGATGTGTGGGACCTGCGCGCCCAGATAAGCACAGTAAATCCAGTGCGGCGGCTTTTTACGATTGACGATGAATTCACATCATACGCCGATGTGCATACAATGGTGAGCCGCCAATACGTCATGCAGCTCAGCGAACTAGGTCGAGATCGAACCCAGCGATTTCGCGGGGCCCAGGACGGACCGACCGGTGCTTCAGGCGGAGGAATTATCCCTTCCGATGCCTGCGATCCGCTTGGCGCTCTCTTTCTCCTGCGCGATTCCGACTTAACCCGACCATTGCATGCTCAAGTATTCGACGGCAAACAAATCTACGAAATGTCTGCGCAACAAGTGGGTTCTGAATCCACTGCCGTGCCTGCGGGGAGATTCGCCACGTCGCGCATACAAGTGGAATTGAGGGGAATGGCTGACAAGAATGCGCACATTGGCCTTACCATCTGGCTGGCGCGGGACGCTTACCGCACGCCGGTTGTCATCGAGGCGGCGCTGCCTTTCGGCAGTCTGCGTTTGGATCTCACCGCGCGAATTCCCGGACGCTGAAGCGGGAGGAGAATGGCTATCAGCAGCGGATGATTTTTTCGCGGTGCGCCGTTACATTCTTAGTCGCGTTGCGCGTATCAACCACCAGTTGCGCTGATTCCACAATCGCTGGGTAGTCATAGGCCCCATGATCCGTCGCGATTAGCACGCAGTCATATGACGCAATGGTTTCGGGCGACAACGGCACCGATCGCATGTGGGAATAATCGTAATGGCGCATGCGCGGAATTTCCGGGCAGTAGGGATCATTGTAGTCGAGGGCCACTCCACGCTCAATCAGAAGCTGCATCAATTTCAGCGACGGGGATTCGCGCAAATCCTCCACGTCCTTCTTATAGGCCACGCCCAGAAGTAAAACTCGCGAACCCTTCAAGCTCTTCTCGCGCTCATTGAGCGCNNCTGACTACGTGATACGGCATGGCGGTATTAATCTCGCCGGCCAGTTCAATAAAGCGCGTGGCGAAATCGTATTCGCGAGCCTTCCACGATAAATAATAGGGGTCCACGGGAATGCAGTGGCCGCCGAGCCCCGGCCCCGGATAAAACGGCATAAATCCAAAGGGCTTACTGGAAGCGCCCTCGATAATTTCCCAAATGTCCAGATCCATGCGCTGGCACAGCAATTTCAACTCGTTCACCAAGGCGATATTCACGCAGCGAAAAATGTTTTCCAGCAATTTCACCATCTCGGCGGCGCGAGTGGAACTGACCGGAATGACCCTGGGCACAATCTGTGAGTAAAGCAGCGAAGCGGCCTTCAGGCTGGGAGGATTAATGCCTCCGACGATTTTAGGTATCTGTGAAAGCCCGTATTGCTGATTGCCGGGATCTTCACGTTCCGGAGAAAATGCCAGATAAAAATCGACCTTCTCCGCGGATTCCTCTGACCTTGCCGCGGCTCGGCATTTAAGTCCATTACGCTCGAGGATGGGGAGCATAATTTCTTCTGTTGTCCCCGGGTATGTCGTGCTCTCGAGGACCACCAACTGGCCGGGCCGGAGATTCGGCGAGATTTCTTCAGCAGTCCTCCGGACGTAGCTCAAATCCGGTTCGCGACGCTCGTCCAGCGGGGTCGGNNGGCGCGAGAATTGTGAGGTTGCCGTTAAATTTCCGTCCGCGATATGACCGGCGATACTGTCGGAAGAAATATGTTTGATATATGACCTTCCGCCGTTCAGCGCCGCCACTTTGCCTTGATCGGTATCGAAGGCCGTAACACGGTGTCCCACACCGGCATAGCGGAGCGCCAACGGCAGACCCACATAACCGCAACCGATAATTCCGACGGCCAGCGGCTTCCCCGCAAAATATTCCGGCGTACGTTCCACTTTATTCTCCTGACTCCTACAGAGCGTGATATGGCCCCAAGATAATCCCTTAATATAGCAGACTGGGAACGGGCTTGATTCGTTGTCACGCCCGTCGAGCTGAGCTATTCTCGCTGCCTATGGTGGATATTCACTGCCACATTTTGACGGGGCTTGACGATGGCGCGCCGTCACTTGAAGTGTCATTACAAATGGCGGAAATGGCCATTGCCGAAGGCATCACTCACATTGTTGCCACCCCTCACANNAACTATCCGTGAGCGGCGCGAAGAGCTGCAATTGCGGCTCGCCGACCGGCTGACTCTTGCCACCGGCTGCGACTTTCACCTCAGCTACGAAAACTTGCGGGACATCCGCGAGCATCGGACCAAATACACGCTCAACCAGAAAAATTATCTATTGGTGGAATTCGCGGATTTCGCCATCCCTCCGGCTATCGAGCAGGAACTTCACCAACTCCAGCTTGCCGGCATTCGCCCCATCATCACCCACCCGGAACGGAATCCGCTCATTCGCTCTCAGCCGGAGCGTCTTTTGCAATGGATGCGGCAAGGATGCTATGTCCAGGTGACCGCGCTTTCGTTTCTCGGAAGGTTTGGCGGCGCGGCGAAGCAGTTTGTGGAGATGCTGCTGGCCCGCGAAGGAATCCACTTTGTAGCCAGCGATGCTCACAATACAACGTCACGCCCGCTGAAACTTCGCGAGGCATTCGATCGAGTAACGGCCCTCAAAGGGGCCGCCGCCGCCGATTCCCTGTTTCGCGACAACCCCAAGGCGGCATTTGACGGCCAACCGTTACCATATACCCCCGACGTTCCTTCCAAACTCGAACCGCCTTCCCGCGCCTCCCACGATTCGAGTGGCAAGCGTCGCAAGCGGTTTGGAATTTTCTAACTAATTGCGGCCAGAGATCGTCCGCGAGAGCATAGCCAGCCAATCCCCCAAAGCCGGAAATCCAACGGCAGACCGTTCGATAATAACTACCAAGATATATAAGATTGTGGTATCGAAAAACGGAAGGAAATCTACCTCTAAACCCTTGATTCGACACGCGTTCCATGTGATACACTTTCCGCGCTATAAAGAAACTTTGCTGTCGTTTTTCCATAATATCTGTACCCACTAGGGGGAACAATTATGACGACCGCGCAATTGGGAGCGACCCTCACGCAATTACGGAAGGAACGCATACGAATTGAGAGGCTGCTTGCTGGAGTGGACGACGCGATTCGTGCAATCAGCGGCGTGGTAGGGTCGGGATCGGGATCACTCGGGCGGCGGCGCTGGCACTCGGATGCCGTACGGAAGAAGATCGCCAAAGCTCAAAAAGCGCGATGGGCGAGGCTCAAGCGGGAAAGCGCGGCGCAAATTAAATCAGGAAAGACCTCCTAGCCGAGGTGTCTTGTCGGAACACCACGCAGGAGGCAACATCCAACGACCTCGCGATCAAATCTACACGTGGACAACTGGAAACATGGTCAAAACGATTGCGTGCCTGTCTTCCATATGTTGTGCTAATATTTCTGGCAATGTGTAGGAGTTAAGGGGTTCAATAAGCGAGATTAGCTGGCGGCGGTCCCTTCCAGGAATTTAATATCTATCTTAAGGACAGGTGGACATATGGGACGTAATGCAAGATTTATCGCGGGGGCCGTGCTGCTATTCTTTTTTGCCTCGCTCTCACAGAGTCGCGCACAGACCACGGCGCAGGATCGGATTTCGGGCTCAATCAATAATGGGCCGCTGTTTACACTTACCAAGAACGTCACCGCACAAGCGCAAGCGCGTTATGACCAGGGGCCGGCGCCCGCATCGCTCCAAATGCCGAACATCACATTAATGCTGGCACCTACAACGCAGCAGCACGCGGCGCTTCTTCAGCTTCTAGCGCGACAGCAGGACAAGACCTCGCCTAATTTTCATAAGTGGTTGACGCCCGAGCAATATGCCGATCAGTTCGGATTGACTCAGAACGACATCGGCAAGATTGCGGCCTGGCTAACGGCGCAGGGCTTCAATATGGAAAAGCCCGCACGGGGCCATAACTGGGTGGCATTTGACGGCACAGCCGGACAGGTTCAAGCGGCGTTTCACACCCAGGTTCACAATTACCTGGTTAACGGCAAGGTGCATTATGCCAATGCAACTGCGCCCCAAATTCCAATGGCGCTGGCCGGAATCGTGAGCGATATCCGCGGGCTGCACGATTTCCATCCCGAGCCACCAAGATTTAGCGCCGGCCAGCTATCGAAAGAGCATCCCATCGCCGACTTTACCAACGGGGCGGTAGGCGCGGGCAATGAATTTTTGGCGCCAGGGGATTTAGCGACTATCTATGACATCACTCCCCTCTACACCGCCGGCACAAATGGCGCGGGACAGAGCATAGCCATCATCGGGCAGACTGATATCGTCGCCTCGGACATTACAGACTATCAAACTCTATTCGACTTGCCGGTCGTTGCGCCCACAGTGGTGCTCTATGGCGCGGACCCTTGCGGCGGGGGTATTGCCNNCGAACGATCAGATCGAATCGGATCTGGATTTGGAGGTCTCTAACGCTGTCGCGACGAATGCAACCATAATTTACGCCACTTCCACAGACGTCTTCACTACCGTGATGAACGTGATTGACAACAATCTGGCACCGGTAATCACCATGAGCTATGGGGGCTGTGAACTGGACGATCAGTCAATTCTTGCTTCCNNGAAGCCCAGCAAGCCAATGCGGAAGGGATCACTTGGATGGCGTCCTCCGGCGATAGCGGCGCAGCCGCTTGTGATTTTGGCACCGAGGGAGAGAGCGGACTACAAGTGAACATTCCGGCCAGTATTCCCGAAGTGACCGGCGTCGGGGGCAATGAGTTTAACGAAAACGGGAATTATGGCCTCTATTGGAGCGCCACGAATGGCGCAAATGGTGGGTCGGCTCTTTCCTACATTCCTGAGATTGCCTGGAATGACACGACCGAATGCCTGGCGAATCCCCAGTGCGACACACTGGAAGCAACGGGTGGCGGCGTAAGTACGTTCTATGCGCTACCTGGATACCAGAATGGCATTAGCGGCCTTCAAGGTACTTTGCGCAATGTTCCCGACGTTTCTTTATCCGCGTCGCCCAATAACGATCCGTATTTCATCTGCGCGCAAGGCCTTTGCGAGGAAAATATGTTTTTTGCCGTTGGGGGAACCTCGGCCTCCGCGCCTTCGTTTGCGGGCATGGTCGTCCTGCTAAACCAGTTCCTTGCGACTCAGGGCACGCAGCCAACGCCTCTGGGAAATATCAATCCGTCGCTTTACAGTCTGGCCCAAACCACACCATTGGCATTCCATGACATCACTACGGGCAATAATATCGTGCCCTGCGAGTCGGGAACACCGGATTGCCCAGCGGGCGGTTCTTACGGCTATAACGCCGGTATTGGATACGATCCCGTCACGGGGCTCGGTTCCGTTGATGCGAACGTTATGATAACGAATTGGGTGGGGGTCTTGTTGCCAGCCACCACGACCACGCTTACGGCCGCACCCACAACCATCAGTCAGGGATCCAGCGTCACGCTCACGGCAACGGTGGCCGCTGTCAGCGGGGGCTCGCCGACGGGAACGGTAACCTTCCTCAACAGCACCACGTCGCTGGGTACTGGAACGCTAACCGCGGGCGTCGCCACGTTGATGACCACAGCTTTGCCAGCAGGAAGCGATTCCATCACCGCGGCCTACGGCGGTGATTCCAATTTTGCTGGATCCGTTTCTTCTCCCGTCGTTGTCACGGTGACCGCGCCGCCAGGATTTTCGGTCAGCAGCACTCCGGCCAGCCTGGTTGTATCGGTCGGCGGGACCGTAACGTCCACGTTAACAGTCGCGTCCACTGGAGGGTTCACGAGTGCCGTTAGCTTCTCTTGCTCAGGGGCTCCGTCGGAAGCAACCTGTAGTGTCAGTCCGACCAGCGTCACACCAGCCGCGGACGGCACGGCCACCACAACCCTTACCGTTACAACTACCGCGCCGTCAGCGATATTTGGGCCTCGCCGCGTAAATCCTGGACCGCAAGCGCCATTGCTGGTGTTCGCAATTGGCTTGCTGGGATTCATGGGCCTCGCTTTAACCTACAAATCGCTAGCAACTAGGGCATTTCACGTGCGCTGGGCTGCCATGGCTGGCGTGATTGTGCTGGCTGCGGTGGGCATGTCGTCCTGTGGCGGCGGGGGCGGTAGCAGCGGGAATGCGGGCACACCGGCTGGAAGTTACAGCATTGTCGTCACAGCTACCAGCACCGGAGCCCCGACACAGACGTTGAGTGTCCCGTTGTCGGTCAACGCTGCAACCTTTAAGGTGAAATAAAGTCAGCGCCGCACCTGAATGTTTTCTGGCTGTGGCCGACTATACGCAATGGCAGCGCTGCCGGAACCACCAGGGCGCTGCCATTGTTAGATTAGCCGTAGGGACTCGAAGGGAGCGATTCGTCAATCTATGAAGGGATTTTTACGGGCAGGCCGGCGGATTGCCAGGCGTCGAATCCGCCAACCATATTGATTACGTTCGAAAATCCGGCCCGTTGCAGCAGGCTTGCGGCTATCGTGCTGCGATAACCGCTCTTACAATACACCGCTACCGGCCTCTCGCGGTCCAACTTATCCAACTGCGAATCCAGATGGCTCAGGGTGCCGAAAATTGCGGCGGCCACATGCCCGGCCTCCCATTCCGACGGACGTCGCACATCGAGGATTTGCGTTGAATCGCCGCCCTCGATAATTTTTGCGAGCAATCCTTCCGCTCTGATTTCACTGAACTTCTGAAGTGAGAGGCCCGCGCCGATCCACGCTGCAATGCCGCCCTGCAAATAACCCGTCACGCGTTCAATGCCCACGCGTGACAGACGCATGCGCGATTCCTCCTCGCACTCATTATCTTCCGCAACCAGAATAATTTCCTGCTGAAGTCCCAGAAGAATGGCCGCCCAGCTTGCATATTGACCCGACAGGCCGATTTGAATCGATCCAGGCACGTGTCCCGCCGCGAACTGGTCCGCTGGTCTGGTATCGAGAACCATTACGCCAGACTCCTGCATCGCCCGAACTTTCGCGGGCTGCAATGCTCTCAACGGTGGAAGGAGGCCCAGCGATTCCGCGCCCGCGCGATTGAGTTCTACGTCCTGCGCAAAATACCCTGGCCGTTCGGGAAGTTCGTGGGTCAACAGGTCAATAAACTCATCGCGACTGCGCGGTTGCAGCGCATAATTCAACTTTCTTTCCTTGCCAATTGTAGAACTGCGCTCCGGCCCCATATTCCGCCCGCAGAGCGATCCCGCTCCATGCGCGGGATACACCTCCACATCGTCCGGCAAAGTCAGCAATTTCCCGTGCAGGCTGTCGAAAAGCATGCCGGCAAGTTCTTGGGGAGTATATTCGGCGGACAAGTCTGGCCTGCCCACGTCGCCGACGAAAAGCGTATCGCCGGTAAGGACAGCGTAGAGATGAGGGGATTTTGCTAGATCTGATATCAGAACAGAGACGCCCTCGGGAGTATGGCCTGGGGTTTCCAAAAAGCGCAGGACACAATCCCCAAACTGAATTTCATCACCTTCATCCACTGGATGATGGGGAAACGTCGCGTCCGCGCGCCGGCCAATATGGATGGTCGCGCCGGTTATTCCCGCCAGTTCGCGATGACCAGAAACAAAATCGGCATGGAGATGGGTCTCGATGATGTGGCGAATGGCGAAGCCATGCCGGCGCGCTTCATCAATGTAAATTGCCACGTCCCGCTGAGGATCGATTACCGCGGCTTCCCCATCCGAGGCTATCAGATAGGACGCGTGGGAAAGACACGTCAAATAGAATGACTGAAAATACATGGCGGATTCCGTCCGAAAGTATATTAATTCACCGGAGCCATCAGGCCAAGCACCGGCTTATAAGAATGCAACTCTCAATTGTCCTAGTGGCCTTAGTAGCCCGCCAATCCATAAGACGTTGTGGGAATTTCCGACGTAATGCTGTTCATGGTCAGGCTGCCATCGGCGTTAATATTCAGCACGTATATCTGGCCCAGCCCCTGATCCAGCACGTAGAGATAAGAGCTGCTTGAATCTACCAGATCATCAAGCGGATGAGCATGAGCGGGCAGAGTATACGTGATTCCATTGGACGGGTTAACCAATGCCAGAGTCCCAGTAGCCGATATGGAATAACCCGAAATCGTATCAGAACCCGTATTTGTCGTGTAAGTATATTGTTGCGGAAAACTGCTGTTTGAAGTCGTTGCCACCCAGCATGCCGCTTTTCCCAAGTCTTTTACTTCGCTGCTAATCACCCTAAGTTTCCCCGCATTGGAAAGACTATAAGAGCTCATGGAGCTCTTTACGGCCTCGGAAACCAGCAATTCTCCCGCGCTGTNNCTGTCGAAATCAAACCCAAACGGGCCAGGTCCGGCCGATGACTGGACATCCACTGCGTTGGCCGTACCATTTGAGTTCACCGTAAATGTGTCAATATTGTTTGCGGAAGTTTCGGCAGCCACCAGCACCTTCCCTGATTGTCAAAACTAACCTCGACCGGGTTAACATTAGGCGCGCTCAGCGGCTGTGTCGATCCGAGTTCGGTCAAAGAACCATCGTCGTTGCGGAGGAAGCCAGTAATATTTGCCGGACTGCCGTTATTTAGAACGTAAAGCCAATTCTTATACACCGTAGCGCTCAAAGGCGTTGTGCCATTCGAGGGATAGCGCCCGATAAAATTGAGCACACCCTCCCCACCAACAGCGAAAGCGGTAATGTCATTACTCCCAAAATTCGTCACATAAAGAAACTTGTGGTCCTGCGAAACAGTTAGCGCACCCTGAGTGTCAAAGATGCCAGTCATACCCTGCCCCTCTGTCGAATATGTGCCTAGAAGTGTGAGGTCCCCGGTTTTTGCGCGGCTGTAGGCATATACCTCGTTGGTGGCAGCGTTGCTCTCGGTGTATATGATACCGTTCGTGACATGTGCAGGCCACGTAGAGCAGCTGACAATCTAGACAGAGGCATTGCTGAAAGAATCATCAGTATTCCGGCCACAGCGGCAACCCACAGTTCAAATCGAAAAAGACCCATTTGGCTGAATTTCACGGAAGGCCTCCAGTATAAAATGTGCTGCCACTATATCACTTACACTTGATTACAGACATGATAAATTCGAGCCTTCTCCAAACTCTTCAGCCCGAGGGATTAACATCCCCCGTATATCGCACGATGCAGCCAATACGGTGCCATGCCCATCAGGGGAGTAATAGCAATTCGCCAACTATCGCTACCGGACCGGATGCCGCAGAATGGTGCGGAGCTTCGAAGGTGGGGTGCGCCGGGGGTCGGAAAGATAAATTTCGTGGTGCAGGCCGTGGAGCGTCAGGCCCTGAGCCACCACGAAATCGCGCATGGCCTGCAGTGNNCGGCTGTATACGGCCCCACATGCAGCATTTGGACGCACCGCCCTTCTTCCAGTTTTTCCACCTTCACCTGCGTGATCTCTGGCGCCTTCCCTTTGTCGGTTAGCTTGCTCGTCTCGCGGGCGACTTCATCTTCAGAAATGAAATCGGGCAGCCGAATCAGCAGCTTCCAGTTCCATATCGTTCGCTGCTGGCCCATCAAGACTTCTTCAGGATTTTCGCCCCACCACTGACCTTCCATTTTGGGTACCACATAATCCCGGCCCCCTGATTTCGAGGCTGCCTTTAGCGCGAAAGCGAGATTATAGATGGCGCCCGCCTGAGCCTGAAACTCGCGACCGCCTGCTTCGCCGTGCCCGCCAATGCCCAAATATCGAGCTGGCGGAATTTCCAGAAGGAGAGGACACTTGGGTGCCGCGTAGTCGGCCTTGCGCTCTTTAAGCAGATCGAATTTTGTGAGGCCCGGCATCGGTTTCCTGTGAACTGTCATTATACAAGCGTGCGTCAATTCGCTTGCCATCTTCTCCGCGAAGGAGTCTGAAGCCAGGCATCGTGAAACCCGGGCACTGGGTGAACCGATGGGTGCTAACTGAATTTTTAGGGAGCCAGCCGCTATTCGGTTGCCAGCGCTTGACGGCGACCACGATGATATTCCGTCAATTGCGCATTAGCCGACATAATCGTTCCCAACTCCGCCGTTATCGCGGGCATCGCGTTCCCCGGAACCGCCAGGTACATTCCGTCGTCTTCCAAATCCGTGTAAACGCGATTGCCGATACAGCCCGTGCTCATTACTGCGCCATTCGCCATTGCGGCCGGGAGGGCCATGCACGTCGGGCGACCCAGAAGTGGCAATTGTGCCGCTTTTCCCGCCCGTTGCGCGGCCTCCTGTAACAGCATGAGTTGCCGTGGCGTTCCAGGGAACAGCACCACGTCGGGCGCCACGGGAGAATCTGCCAGTGGAGAGTAGATAATCACGCCCGGAGCTTCGGGCAGGCGCGGAATCCCGGCCACCTCTTCCATTTTGATGTAACCAATACCGCTCATGAACGAAAGCGTTTGCTCCAACTCGGCCGCACGCTCTGGAGGGAGCGTGATATTGTGAGTATGGCTGCCAACGGCGCAATTGTAGTGGTCGGCGGGCATAGTGTAGAACGTCCGTCCCGCGCCAGCCAGTCGCCAGAAACTGCATCCCGATGGCTCCGTTCCACTGAATTTCTCCACGCCAGCGGGGGCATTTTCCCGGAATGAGACAGCGACCGGCCTACGGGTCAGACCCAGCGTTTCCGTAAGCTGCTTTTCGAATTGCCGGGACTCTTTTTGTTGGTCGTATACCACTCGAGGGTCCTTTCATATCAAACGTGCCTTTAGCCATCATCGTACATCATTTGCATACATCCTTCGCACCGGGCGCAACACTTGCTCGCTTAGAATCGTATTAATGACGGGTGACCATTTCATAATCGTGGTGAAGGGGTAACTTCTCGCGTGAAACTAGTCATTGATTTGGTGAGCAAACATTATCGCGGGGACGTCTGGGGCCTTCGCGATTTGCGGCTCGAAATCGGCCCCGGCGTGCTCGGCCTGCTGGGTCCCAATGGAGCGGGCAAGTCCACGCTGATGCGCATACTGGCAACGGTTACCCGCCCTACAGCGGGGCGCGTGCTCTGGAACGATGTTGATATTGCCCACTCCCCCGATTTATTGCGCATCGTCCTCGGCTATCTTCCCCAGGACTTTGGTGTTTACCCGCATCTTACTGCTCGTGAATTCTTGGAATACCTCGCCGCAGCCAAGGGACTGGACGCGCGGCTCGCCCGTCAGCGAATTGATGAGCTCCTCGCCGTGGTAAATCTAGGCGAGTCGCGCAATCGCCCTCTCGGCGGTTTCTCCGGTGGCATGAAACAGCGCGTGGGCATCGCTCAGGCGTTGCTCAATGATCCCCAAGTATTGATTGTAGACGAACCCACTGCTGGATTGGATCCCGAAGAGCGCGTACGTTTCCGCAATCTCCTTTCCGAGCTATCAGGCGAACGCATTGTCATCCTGTCCACTCACATCGTTTCCGATGTCGAAGCTGTCGCCACCGACATCGCCGTGCTGGGGGGCGGCCGCCTTCTCGCGCATGCTGCGCCAGAAGAGCTGCTGCGATCCGTAGAAGGAAAAATCTGGGAAGTGACCATTGCCAGCGCGGATGTGCCGGCAATCAAACGGAAGCATCTCGTTTCCGGAACCGTGCGGCGAAGCGATGGCGTCCATGTGCGAGTGGTATCGCCGGAGCGGCCCGCGCCAGATGCCAAGATCGCTCAACCCACTCTGGAAGATGCATACCTCTACTGCATTGCGAATCAGCACACGACGGTGGCGGCATGACCATCGCAGCAACCCACAGATGGCGAGTGCTATATCAGATTGCGCGCGCCGATTTCCTCGAGCGTATCCGGCGCTACAGCTTTCTGTTCACCCTGGCCCTGGCAATCTATCTGTGCTATGCCGCGGCCTCTGGCCGTTTGACGCTACGCATTGGAGACACACGGAGCGTCTTTAACTCTGCATGGACAGGCGCGTTGATGGCCCTTATTGGGAGCACATTCGTTTCGCTGGCGGGGTTTTACATCGTCAAGAACACTATCGAACGCGACCGCCACACGCGCGTGGGTCAAATTCTAGCATCCACCCCAATTTCAAAATTCATGTACGTCATAGGAAAGGGTGTCAGCAATTTTTCCGTGCTTGCTGTGATGGTCGGCATCCTCGCCTTCTGGGGATTCATTTTCCAGCTTTGGCGTGGCGAGGATCGCCATATTGAAATCATAAAACTCTTCGGTCCTTGCCTGCTCATCACATTGCCCACCCTGGCTGTGGTTGCCGCTCTCGCGGTATTGTTCGAGACAATCCCTCTGTTGCGAGGTGGCTTTGGGGACATTGTGTACTTCTTCGCGTGGGGCGCCGGGCTAGGAGTGCCTATGACGACTAACAGCCGTTTCTTCGACGTTAGCGGCAGCTTCCTGGTGGTGAAATCTTTGATGAAGGGTACACGCACCTTGGGCAAGAACACTGGATTCAGCCTCTCGTTTGGCCCGATCAAATACATCCCTGCAACTTTCCGCTCGGAAGGTATCCTCTGGAGCGGGGGGATTATTCTCGGGCGCATCGCATGGATCGGTGTTGCCCTGTTGCTTGCGTTTTTGGCATCGCTGCGTTTCGACCGCTTCGATCCGAGTGCTGACCGGTCAAGGGAGAAATCATTTCGCGAAGCTCGCGGCAATAAAATAGCGGCCGCGCCAATTGCCGGTAGTGAAGAACCCGACCGTATTCCGGCGATCACGCCCGTGCTGACCATGACCGCAATGGGAAACGCGAAGCCTCGGTTCCGCATTGTGCCCATGCTCGCCGCGGAAATCCGTCTGATGATCAAAGGCCAGAAATGGTGGTGGTACGCCATAGCTGCCGGATTGTTGATTGCGTCCGCAGCGGTACCCGCCCCGGGACCGCGAGGCATGGTGCTCGCTTGCGCGTGGTTCTGGCCGGTAATCCTGTGGTCTGGAATGGGAGTGCGCGAGAGTCGTGATCGCACCGATCAGGTGCTCTTCTCCGCGCCGCATCCGATTGCGCGTCAACTTCCCGCAGTCTGGATGGCGGGAATCACCCTAGCTCTCCTTACTGGCTGTGGATTCGCGATACGGCTCGTGGCGGCCGGAAACACAAGAGGACTACTAGCGTGGTTTGTGGGCGCGCTATTTACTCCCACTCTGGCGCTCGCGCTGGGTGTATGGAGCGGAAGCAGCAAGCCCTTTGTCGTGCTTTATACCATCCTCTGGTACGTTGGTCCGCTACACGCGATCCCGCTGTTGGACTTCATGGGATCCGCGCCCGCAACAGCGGCAACAAATTACCCCGCAACCTATTTAGTCGTTACGTGTGTATTAATTGTCATCGCGATCGCAGGCCGAAAGCGCCAGCTTTTGGCCTGATAAATTCTGCAACGCGGCGCCGGACTTCACGTCCCACGCTCATTCCAGCCCGGCGCCAGCCTTCTTGCCAGTAAGGAGGAGCGCCCCCATGGCTCGGAACGCGGCCAGTTCGGCGGCGTCGCGAAACCACCGGCCCGTGTACGCAGCGGGCGTGGGGGTGGGATCGGGAATATTGGTGTGGCTAACATCGCTGAATCCGGCGGCAGTGAAAAGCGCCTCCCATTCTGACCCGGAAAGCAGATGGGTGGGCACGGCCAACGTTTCGCCCCATTGATGGCAATATGGATTATCCCGGTAATAGTTGATCAGGATCCACGCCGAGCCGCCTTCACGCAACACGCGAAAACATTCGGCGAGGCCGCGCGCGGGATCCGGCCAGTAATACGCCGACTCGACCGAAGCCACTCGCGTAAAGAAATGGCTCTCCCAGGGAATTTCATCCAGCCCGCCAATAATGAACATGACATTCGCCGCGTCAACAGAGGCACGCCGGGCGTGGCGGATCATCTCTTCGGAAATATCCATGCCAACGACGCGCCCTTGCGTAACGCGGCCCGAAATCAGTCGCGAAAGCCAACCTGAGCCGCAGCCCGCGTCCAACACATTTTCGTCGGCCTGCAGATCCATGCGGGCAAGCATGGGCAAGGTGATGGGCAAATGATCGCTTTCCATTCCTTCGCCACGACCGTCGGCGGCCCAGCGGTCGAACTCTTCGCGAAGTTTGGTTTCGGGTTTTGCTTCAGCCATGGTCATCCACAATAAATAGGCGGTCAGACCAATATCAATATATCGCTGGGGTGGGCAAATGATTTAATGCCCGTGCGAATATTTCTTCTCGCCCGCTTCAACGCGCACAGGCAGCCGGTTTTCGGGCGGCGGCAGCGGACACGTGGTGTACGGATTGAAGGCGCACGGCGGATTGTAGGCCTTGTTAAAATCGAGCACTACTTTCCCGTTGGCCGGGAGCTCGGAATAGAGAAACCGCGCGGCGCCGTAGGTTTCTTTGCCACTCGTCATGTCGCGAAAAACAAACCATAGCGAATTCGGGTCATCCTGAACGGCTTCCATGCGGAGTTGTTTGTCCTGCAGGGTGAACACGACCTCTCCGGGACTGCTCATTTTGTCCACGTCGCCAAGAATGTTGGCAATCTGCACTTCTTTCGGCGAGGCATAAGGGAGATATTGCGCGGTCACGCGATAGGATTCATCCACCGGAAACCAGCTCAGACCTGCAAACTCCCTGCGCAAACGGCTGTCTTTATCCTTCAAACGAATCCCAAGTCGCGCGCCGCTGGCGTGAACCAGCAACGTCAAATCGCCGATGGTCAGCACGCTTGGCCCCTTATCGTCGGAATCGGGAAGCATCACCGCATCGCCATGCACTGGTTTGCCGTCGAGCAAAATTTTGGCCGAACCGCCAGTCGCGCCATTCGCCGCCGCCGCCGCGGGGGTAACGTGCAATGTGATTTTCCCATTGCTCAGAATGAAATTTCCCGTTTCCGCCGCTACCGATGGCTCAGGCAGCACAATGTCATTCAGTGGACTGCTCCCAAAGCGGTTGTCGCCTTCTTTTAGCCANNGCCAACCGTTATCCGAAGTGAGCCGAGCCTCGCGCTGCTGCCGCCATTTTTCGATCTCCGCCCTGTATGCGGGATCCGTGGTGTTTGCGGTGCCGGCTAGCACAGCCAGTGGCAAGAACAAAGCCATGGCGCTAAATACGCTTTTATGAAATCCCACTGAATTTCCCCTCACCCCGAAAATTCCTGTCTCAAATCCTTCGCGAAAATCCTAAAAGAGAGCCACCCGCAAACGAAATTACTTTCCCACCTTCGCCAGAAGCTCAACGAATTTCTGCTGACGGTCTTTCTGATCGAAGCCCTGGTAAATTTCGGCGATCTGGGTGGTGTTCATGGAGCAGAATTTCGGACCGNNGGCAGGGTTTCATCGTGCATCGCGCGCGCCGTCTCGGGATCGAGTGAAAGCTCAAACTGCTTGTTCCAGTCGAAAAGAAACCGCGCATAACTAAGAGCATCGTCGCGGTCGCGCGCGCTGGGGCGGTGGCGAGCCACGTCCGCGGCATGCGCGGCGATTTTATAGGCAATCACGCCCTGGCGGACATCATCGGCATTAGGCAGGCCCAGATGTTCCTTTGGAGTGACGTAGCAAAGCATCGAAGCGCCATACCAGCCAATCATCGCCGCGCCAATGGCGCTGGTGATGTGATCGTNNCGATCATCACCTGGACGTCGTATTCCCAGGCTTTCTTGGTCAGCTCGCCCAGCACGCGAAGCTCGGAAAATTGCGCTTCATCGCTTGCATCGGCCAGACAGCCGGGCCGCAGCCCGTCACCAAGCGAAAAGCTGACGTCGTATTTCTGGAAAATTTTGCAGAACTCGTCAAAGTGTTCGTAAAGAAAATTTTCAGCTTTGTGAAAACTCATCCACTGGGCCATCAACGCGCCGCCACGGCTGACGATGCCGGTGATACGGTTGCGCACAAGCGGAAGAAATTCGCGAAGTACTCCCGCATGAATGGTCATGTAGTCCACGCCCTGTTCGGCCTGCTCTTCCACTACTTCGAGCATCAGTTCAACGGTCAGGTCTTCGGGACGGCGCACGCGCGAAACCGCCTCATAAATCGGCACCGTGCCAATAGGCACCGGCGAATGATCAATGATGGCGCGCCGAATCGTGGGAATGTCGCCGCCCGTGGAAAGGTCCATCACGGTATCCGACCCGTAATGAACGGCGCGATGAAGCTTAGTCAACTCTTCTTCGATATTGGACGACGTGGCTGAATTGCCGATGTTGGCGTTGATNNTTCCATTTCCTCGGTAACAACGCCCAGGCGCGCGTAATGCATTTGGGAGACATTGCACACCGCCCCATTAGGCGCGGCAATTCGCTTTTCAATCCATGAGTCTCTTAGAGCCATAGCATTCTCCCTTATGTTGCGTCTGAAGCTTTCCGCAATCCGCAAGATCCATGCGCCTAGAGCTGCTACTTGATGCAATCTCCGCGCACTAGGCTAACTTTTGGGGCAGAAGTTTCCATGGGGAATTATCCCACCCGCTACATGGCGCGGCAATACCGGAGAGCACAACACCTTACTTTGACGCNNTCGAAGCAGAGGACTCTAGTGGCCGCTACGCGGATACTTCGGCCACGCTTCGTTGCATCAGCAGAGCTGAAATGGCATCCGCATCCTCGACTGGGGGATAGCAGGTTGCTCCTGCACATACCATGGCCTGGGTACGTCCATCCGCCGCCGGCTGGCTCAAAATACCATCAATTGTTTGGCGCAGCACGTCTGGTAATTCGGCAGACGCCGCGGCTTCCGCTGTAATGCNNTCGCTGGCCTGGGAATTATTTTTAGCACTCACAATAATCACATGCGCTGGACGCGTTTCCTCCAGCAGCATTGCCAACCCCAACGTTGCCGCGAACAAGCCGTATTCCGGCCCTATTCCCGCAAAGGATTCCAGAGTCCGTCGTGCCGCCTCGCCATAATGGTTTTCACCCGTCCAATCCTGCAAACGCGTCAACACAATTGCCGCCATGGAATTCGCCGATGGTACGGGTGAATCCTGCGTAGGCTTGTGGCGTACATCCAAGCCGCCCAGCGGCTCGGCATCCGATGCCCGGTCAAAAAATCCGCCTTGGGGATCCGCGAATTTTTCGAGAACAACTTTCATCGCCCGTTGCGCCATACGGAAGTACCGCGAATCGAGTGTGTCTTCCCAGGCGTCCAGCAAAGCCGCGGCGAGAAACACCTGATCGTCCAGCACGCCGGCCAGTCGTGGCCCACCAACGCGATGAAGCGCGCCATCATCGTCGTCCCATGCTTCGGCCAGAATTAGATCCAGAGTCTTCAGCGCAAATTCGCGGCAATCCGCGCGGCCCAGCACGCGACCCGCTTCCAGAAACGCCGAGACATAAAGTCCATTCCATCCCGTGTAAATCGTGCGGTCAACCGTAGGTGATGCGCGCTGTTTGCGGGCGGCGTGCATGGTGGCTTTTGCGCGCCCAACAGTTTCGGCAATCTCAGCTTCGACGCGCCCAAGGCGCTCGGCGATTTCCGCCGAGGTCGCGG
>PKXT01000226.1 GCA_003133505.1 Acidobacteriota bacterium | reverse complement strand
GGATGCCGAACGACAGCACGACTTGGGAGATCACCAGGCTGTCGGTGGTGGGCAGCCCGAGCCCGAGCACAGGTCGCGCCCGGTGGCGACGCCGGTCTTGGCGGACAGGTACTGGACCAGCATGGCCATAAGGTTGGCCGCGACGACCACCCAGGCGAGCGTGTAGCCGAACCTCGCCCCGGCGGAGAAGTTGGTGGCGAAGTTGCCGGGGTCCATGTAGGCGACCGAGGCGACAAAGGCGGGGCCCAGATACCACCACACTTCCCGGCGGCCGTGGCCACGCTCCCCTATCGGCGCGGGAATCGCGGCTGCATCGGCGGAAGCGTTAGGAACAGGGTTCATTCAGAGGTTTGATACACAGCCGCGTCTGATGTTAACGCAGATAAACATATTATTGAAACTATACTTAACCTTCTTCCCAGTCAACCGTCTGGATGAAAAGATCAATGAAACGGCTGCACGCAAATTCTTTTGCATTGATTGGTCTGTTAAGCTGGAGAAGAACGGCTGTCAATCAGGAGGAAGGAATGGACGATTCTCAGAAACCGCAGCAGACGGCTCAACCGGGCCAGGTGCAAATCAAGGCTGATGAGAAGGAATTGCTGGGGCAGTATTCGAATCTGGTAATGATCCACAATACGCCGGAAGAGTTTATTATGAATTTCATTTATCTCTTCCCTACCAATCCGCAGGGCAAGCTGGTGGCCAGCCTCATTGTGAGTCCCGCGCATGCCAAGCGGCTCTATGCGGCCCTGGGCGAGAATATTGACCGCTACGAGGCCCAATTCGGAGCGATTCGGGAGAAGCCGATGCCGGTGCCGGATGTAGGATTTGTACAGTAGCGGACGATTACGTAGGCCGCGCCCATTGAGGCGCCGAATGGCTGTGGCGACCTTTGACAATCCCAGCGGCTTATCCTTGAATTTGAACTTAGGACCTCTTACATGTGGAACATAAACGCCACCTTTGATGCCGCCCTAATTGAGTCGCTGCCCAGCAAGAATTTTGTTCTGCAAGATTCAGGGGGCGGCGCAACAAAGATTGAGAAATATGGATGCGGAGCGGGATTGCACCGCAACGCCGACGGCAAATATCGCATGACCGAGTTACCCGCGTTCGTAGTTGGCGGCCAGTTCGCGGAATTGTGGGACGCCGGTTACCAGAAGTTTCTACTGACCCGGGACGGGAGGAAATTTCCCGCGCGCAAGCAGCAATTGCTGGATTTGCGAAAATTCAATGAAGAGTTGCGCTCCGCGCTCAGCGTTCCCACTTACTATAATGAAGGGCTGGGCTCAACCTGTGGCGTCACTGTCTATGATCGTGTGAAAGGACGGCCAGGCGATGTGCCGGATGAATCGGTGGGCGCCCATGAGACAAAGGACCATTAGACGCAGGTTCCTGATCGCTGCCAGCGCTTACGGGCATGTTCCGACGCGCTTAATTCGTTGCGGCCTCACTGCGAGACTTGCGGGATTGCCGCCAGCCGATCCCGCAAACGTCCGGCGTCCACGGAATGTCGCGCGATTTCCTGAGAACCCAGAAACAACACTGGAACATCGGTCCCGTAGCGCTCACGCAGCCTGGCGTCCTCGTCAGTATTGATTTCGCCGAAAAGCAAGCCGAATTTTGCGGCCATTGGTGCGACTATTGTTCGAGCTTCTTCGCAGAGATGGCAGCCGGGGCGACCAAGCAAAGTGAGATCGCGCGGTCCGGCCAGCGCAAGACGTCCGCTTTCGGTGAGGGAATAAAAATCGCCGCCTCGCTCGCGAAGCAATCCGTGTTGCACAAGATTGGTTACAGCGTCCAGAACGGCCTCGCGCTGACTGGGAACGTTACCCCCCGCGATTTCAAAGAAGGTGTGCAGGTCGAGTGCGTCTCGTCGAAGTTCGCGAAAGGTGGAGAGAACGCGAATGGCGAGCGGGCTATTATTGGCGAGGGGCGAGTGGTTATCGGCGGCCATTATTATTCTCCGCGGTTTGACGTCATTAAAACACTTGCGCGCAGAAGTGCATCCCAGTTAGTTGCACGGTGGGCATCCTCGCCGGCATAAATCGAGATGACGCGCCTATTATGGCATAGCTAAATTAAATCGCGGGGAAGGTAAAACGTGGGTAGCATATTAATACTGGCGGACGATATTTTCTTTCTGGCGAAGATTCGGGAGACGGCACAACGTGCCGACGTTGCGCTGAGAATTACATCTTCGGCTGACGCTTTTCGCGAAGAGGTCGGACGAAGTGTCCCGTCGCTGGCGATAATTGACCTGAACCTCCGCGCGGCCCCATTGGAAGCGATTAGGAATCTCCGCGCGGCGCATTCGGCTGTGCGAATCATCGGTTATGTGTCGCACGTCCAAGTGGAATTGGCGGCGGAAGCGCGCAGTGCCGGATGCAACGAAGTGATGCCTCGGTCGAAGTTCACCCAGGAGCTAGCCAATTTGCTGAGGGCGGGAAGCATAGAAGGAGATGCCGCTGACTCTGCAAGGAATGGCCGAATTTAAAGGGAAGCGATGCGAATGAAGAGACTTGCGCTGTCCAAACCTCTCCGAACTGGGGCATTGCTGTTGGTTCCCATGCTTATATTGGCAGGCAGGGCGCGAGCGCACAATGGCACAGAGACAGACCCAGTTTTGGCGCTTCAATCCATGCTCACCGCCGCCTGCCGCCAGGCTGAACCGG